>DYOH01000115.1 GCA_020720625.1 Acetofilamentum sp.
AGTTACAGCATTTAATAAAAATCAACGCTGGCAGGGTTTTTAGACTAGACTCAATCTTCCAAATAAACACATCACCAAATCACCAAATAAGCAATTCTTGAGTTCAGTCTAAAAAGATTGAAAAAATGATTATACCCCTGCCGGCGTTTTCTTAATTGACTTATAAACTGTTTAGTACAGTTACAGCATTTAATAAAAATCAACGCTGGCAGGGTTTTTAGACTAGACTCATTATTTAAAGCAAAATATTATTGAAAACTTAATTTTTGCAAATCAACTTTTTGTTATCTTTACATAATGTTTGAGCTGATAAAAGACATATCCAATTTGATGATTTTGCCCGAAATAAAATTGCTTTTGGGCTTTTTGCTGGCTTTTCTTATTACATATATAGCAATACCTTCTATTATTACTGTGGCAGAGAAAAAAAATCTGGTAGATGAACCGGGCGATAGAAGCGTTCATGCCAGCAGGGTGCCTACTTTAGGCGGTATTGCCATATTTGCTGGCATTGCAATGTCGCTTCATCTGATGGGCGATTTTTATGCCTACATTCAATTTAAATATATTATGGCAGCGGCCATTGTTTTATTTTTTGTTGGAATAAAAGACGATATTCTTATTATTGCGCCAATTACAAAACTTATTGGTCAGATTATTGCAGCATCGCTACTCGTTATTTTTGCTGATATCAGGTTTACTTATTTACACGGATTCTGGAATATTCACGAGTTAAATTTCCTTACTAGTTATCTTCTTTCTGTTTTTGTGATGATTGTGATTATTAACGGAATGAATCTTATTGATGGTGTTGATGGCTTGGCATCGGGATTAGGTATACTCATTACACTAAATTTTGCGGCCTATTTTTATCTCGTCAAAGAATTTCAATTGAGCTTAATGGCTATTGCTGTGGCAGGTGCATACCTGGCTTTTTATCGGTTTAATGTATATTCCCTGCAAAATAAAATATTTATGGGAGATACCGGTTCTCTGCTCTTAGGCCTTTTTATTACCATTTTGGTTATAGCATTCAACGAGTATAATATCTACCCCGAAAATAGTTATTATGTGCATTCCGCCCCAAGCGTTTCCTTTGGATTTCTGGCTGTACCGCTTTTTGATATTATCCGTGTAATGCTTATCAGAATTGGACTTGGCCGAAGTCCTTTTAAACCCGATCGAAACCACATACATCATAAATTGCTCAGACTCGGATATTCTCACCGAAAAATTACCTTTATTTTGGTGCTGTTTAATTTGTTCTTTATTTTATTTGCCTATCATTTTCAATATGTCAGCATCAGAAGATTATTACTGCTGATACTTGCTATTGCTATGTTTCTTAGCTATTTACCAGATTTTATAAATCAACGAAAAAAAAGGAATTATGAAACACCTTAGCATGCTAGGCTTCATACTTTGCACTTTTGTTTTGCAAACTACAGCTCAAAATTTCTTTTTCCATCCCAAAAGTGCATTTTTTAGCCAAGATAGCAATTATTATGAGCAACATATTGTATTTGATGCAGTTAATCGTCTGGTTAATAATGCTGATGAGCAAAGTATTTTTAACGAAAAAAAAAATCGGAAATTCAATATTTCACTCATCCCGGTATTAAATTTTACAAGTGCTACCACACATAGCGCCTATTTAAGCCTGCATAGTTTAAACGGCATCAACCTTAAAGTTACAAATGGAGAAAAATGGTATTTTGAATGGCAACCGACACTTTTTGCAGGGCAAGTAAATGCTAATGCCGCTTTTTTTGTACACAATAATAATGTTCTTTACGGCTATGGGCCTGTAAACCAACAAAAATTTTTGATGCGTTATTTCCACCTTTTTAAATGGAGTTTTAAACCCAACGAAATTTTTAATTTTAGTTTATTAAACGAACCTCTAAAAATAGGAGTGGGGCATTATTCCCTTTTTGCCGATAATAAAACCGCTCCTTATTGGCAATTTCAAACAAGTGCCCAAGTATGGCATCTAAAATATCTGGTTAATATTGCTTTTCTTAGCGACCGCCTTTTCTACAATAAAGAGAATAATTGGGAAAGAAAATATAACTTCACTCACACATTAAGCTGGAATATTTCCAAAAGAATAAATTTCAATTTTTTTGAAACTGTTGTTGCCTCTGCGTATGACAGTACAGGTTACAGGGGCTTCGATATCAATTACCTAAATCCAGTTATCTTTTATCGTCCGCTCGAATTTGGGTTGGGCTCGCCCGATAATGTATTGCTTGGATTAGCCTTAAATATAAGAGTATTTAAGGAAACAGTATTGTATGGGCAGATTTTGTTAGACGAATTTGTATTATCAAAAGTAAACCAGCTCAATGGTTGGTGGGGAAACAAACAAGCCATTTTGGCGGGACTTAGAGCACCTCGGTTTTTGGGGATGAAAAACATCGAATTATTGGGCGAGATTGTATTTGTTAGACCCTTTGTTTATGCCCATAACGATTATTCGCGTGTTTATGGAAATCAAAATCAGTTATTAGCCTATCCCTTTGGAAGCAATACCACTGAGTTTTATACAAGCCTAAACTATACGAAAAATAAGTTTAGCATAAAAACAGCATTTTCGGCGCAGCTTATGGCTAGTGATTCGCTGCCGGATGTGAGTTTGGGAAACAACCCTTATAAATCTTACGATATCAGAAACCGCGATGAAGGACATTTTTTTCTGCAAGGAGAAAGACATGACATTATTCGCACATCCCTTAATGCTTATTATTACCTAATACCCGATTGGAATTTATACTTAACAGGTGCTTTCGATTTAAGTTACATAAAAACAGGCGGTTTAATGGATTATTCCGGATTGTTTACATTAGGGTTAATTTCCACCATGCATTTTGATACAATTGAAAATCTTTGGCGTGGAATGTTTTTTAGGTACTAATACATAGTTTATTAGAAAACTATTTCACTCATCAAAATAATGTAAATATTTTGATTTGAAAAAAATATATTCTATATTTGTAACACCATACTAAACTATAAGAGTGCGTAAAAACGCTTTTAATTTTCTATTATTTAACGTTCTATGAAATGATGCAGAAAACCATGAGTAAAAAAGTGCTCCCAGGTGCAGTAATTATCGAAGAAGGCAATACAATTGTTTGCCAATTTCGCAATTTTGTTCGAATCGACGAAGCAGAAGCACAAACAATTGTCGATGAAATAACCAAATTAGTTCAATACATGAGCTTTGGACTTCTGACTGATGCCAGAGAATTGTTTTTTATCACCTCGGAAGCACGGAAAATTTTTGGTGCGCAAAATCACCGCAATATTAAAGCTAACGCCATTTTAGTAGCTTCGAGATTGCAGCGAGATATGGCAAATTTGTATTTTACATTTGCCAAGCCGCAAATTAAAACCAAAATGTTTTCTTCCGAAGACGAAGCCAGAACATGGCTCGAATTACAACTTATAAAATAGTAACTAATTCGCTCAAAATTTTACACCTGCACCGTTAAGCATTTAGGCATTGTTTTTGCCCTTTCCTTCCTTAAAAAAATATTTGTTCGTTTTATTGCATATTTTCCTTAGTGTTCAGATGCATGAAGGCTATAGAATACATGTTTTAATAAAATATTTAAGAGAAATAAAAAAATATTATGTAATTTTATCCGAATATCATTAAATTTGAACAATGATAGTTTGGCACATAGCAACTAAAAAAATACAGAATGGGAGATTTTATCAATCAAATTAGAATCAGATATAAAATAATTATTTCTTTTTCAATTATAGCTATATCATTGATTTTACTTGCTGCCTATCAATATAATTTATATTTGGCATTGAGCGGAACTGAGAAATCGAACAAAAGGATTATTGAAACCATTAGCATTATCAATAATCTTAAAACTACTTTGGCAGATGTACAATACTTGCAGACCGAAATTATTGAAGCTACCGATACAAACGAAATTGTTAACCTTAATCAAAAATGGCAAGAGCTAAATCTCCATTTCCGTCGTAATTACAATAGTATTTCTGGTACCGCAATTACCGAAGATATTGCAGGTTTTCAGGAGGAATGGATGGAGATGAATACTGCTTTGGGCAAAGTGCGAAAACAATACGATAGTTTAATTGCCCTAAATATGGATTCTACAGTTAGTCTTGTGGTAAATAGATACAAACTTATTCCAAAAGAAAACCGCAATGTGTTGGAGAATGAAGAATTAAACGAAGAAGATTTAATTTATGGAAACGCCGAAAATGAAGAAACTAAAAATACTGAAAACAATTTAAGCGAAACGCCTACCCAGCCTATTCTGCCCAATCCCAACGAAGAAGAATTAACCAATTTACCAATTACTGAATTGTTTATCGAAAACGAATCTCAAGGTGCCGATTTTCAAGCTAAAATGAATGAAATTAATCTACAGCTTTTAGATTTAAAGAAAAGTGTGAATATTGGTTATCAAAGTATTCATGCAATTCTTAACCGCAACGAAAGTGTTTTGTTCCGAATTATCCCCCTTGAACGCGAGGCAATAATGGATAAGGCGCAATCAATAATCAATCGCTCCGGGTTCATTATTCTGATTGGCGTGGTAATTGCCTTTGTTTTAGCAATCTGGATTATCGGGAAAATCAATGTTCCAATAGAAATCATTACCATAGGGGTTAAAAATTTAAAGGATGGTAATGTAGATATCAATATTTCTAAAACCGAAAGCAAAGACGAACTAGGTGATATACAGAACATCCTTCACGATGCCATTTCCTCATTAAGAAAGATTAATGGTTTTGCCGCATCAATAGCCAATAATCATATTAACGAAAATCACCAGCCTGTTTCCGACGATGATGTGATAAGTCCAAATTTATTTACTATTCAGCAAAACCTGAAAGAACAATTGCAGGAGAAAGAAATCAGACTTTCGTCTGATAAAAAATACAGTTGGATATACGACGGTATTGCCATGTTTAATACCTTGCTTCGTCAGTATAATCAGGACTTACCCTTATTGGCCGATAGCGTGCTTGGCGAACTCATAAAATATGTGCAGGCCATGCAGGGCGGTCTTTTTGTGAAAGTTCAAAACGATAAGGACGAGAATAATTTTATGCTCGAACTAACTGCCAGCTACGCCTACAACCGCAAGAAATACTATAAACGAAACATTATAAGAGGCGAAGGCCTCGTTGGAACAGTTGCTGTAGAGGGTAAAAAAATACTGCTTACAAATCTGCCCGAAGATTATATGGAAATCAGGTCTGGTTTGGGAGGTACCGAACCACGCTGCCTGCTGGTTGTTCCTATGATTATTAACGATAAAATTATGGGTGTTCTGGAAATAGCCTCATTAAATTTGTTTCAGGAATTCGAAATCGAGTTTATTGAGAAAGTGGCCGAGAGTATTGCTGCATCCATTTCATCAATTCAGGTAAACGAACAAACATCCTTCCTTTTGGAGCAATCGCGCAAACAGGCCGAAGAACTTGGACACGAGCAATACGAGCGTCAAAATATTATTAAAGAGCTGCAAGAAGCTCAGGAAAGAGCCTTACATCGCGAAGAAGCACTAAAAAAATCGCTTGCCGAACTCGAAATTAAGAATAATGATTTAAAAGAGATAGAAAAGCAAATGAACGGAAAAATTGAGCAAGTTTCGATAGATTATCGAAAAGTACTTGCCAATTTACAATCGCAGCAGCAAATTCAAAACAATATTTTTGAGCGGGCACTCGATGGCGTAATTATTATCGATGGCCGGGGAATTGTTACTTTTGTTAACCCTGCTGCCGAAAAACTCTGGAACTATTCAAAAGACGAAATGCTCGGAGTTTCCATAAACAGCATGATGCCAAACCCGCATAACGAAATTCATGACGACTACATTAATAATTATTTACGAACCGGAATAAAGAGAATTATTGGTACCGGACGAAGTGTACCCATCAAAACCAAATCGGGCGAAATAAGAAATGTTTTCATTGAAATTATAGACACAAGTGTAGGCTCTGAAATTTATTTCACCGGAATAATTAAAGATATGTCGGATATTCAGATGGCTCAGAATGAGATTATGCAGTTGAACAGACAAAATACACGCATTGAGTATAAGTATCAGAAATACATCAACGAACTTACAAAATTGCTCGACGAGAATAACATTGGTATTCCGGAGCTCGAAGGCACTACCCAAAAATTAATTGAGAATACAAATGCTATGCTTTTGGGCAAAGATTCGCTCGACCACGCAAGAATAGAAATAATTCAGTCTTTAAACACGGCGTACCAACACGCATTAGCCGAAAATTTAAACAAAAGCCTTGATGTTTTTAATCATTTAATTAAGCAATTTAAAGATTATTTTAAAGTAGAAGAAGATATTGTTACCCAAAACGAATACGAAGATATTAAAGAGCACAAAAAGTATCACAAAAAAATTACCATCAAGCTCCTTGAGTATAAAGATCATACTAAGCATAGCGATTTCGTAGTTTTATACGATTATTTTGACGAAATAAAACAACTCGTTGAACAACATTTTGAAAACGAAGATAAAAATATTGCAGCTTTTTTAACCTAATTTTAAATACAGATGGCCTAAAGTAGCCTGTATTAATGAAAAATAATAGCGATACTGATGAATAAACAGCATAATCTGGTTCCGATTTTTATTGGCTTTTTTGTAAGTATACTGATTGTTTTTGCAATACAATTCAGCTCTAATCAGGTTTATAACAAAGAAGTAAAACGAAACAACGATGTATTGTTTTTGCTGGAAAAAATATCAATCACCCACAATCAGCTCTATTTTTGGGCCGATAAAATACTTTTTAGTCCAAATGCAGTAAGCAACAGAATTACCGAAAATAGCTTTCTCATTACTAAATATATGCGTATTCTTAGTACTGGGGGTAAAATAAACGATGCTTTTGATAATGTGGAGCAGTTTCAACTTTCCAAAGATGAAGTAGCTTTGGTAGATACGCTAAACCTTAGCTTGAAAAGATTGAACAACCATGCCAAATTATTACAACAATTAAAAGACGAAATTACAACAACTACAAGTTTTGCTTCCAGTAGTACAAAAGCCGAATTTCCTACCGAATTTACTATTGCATTAGCCAATTTATCCGATGCACATCAAAAAGTTACAAACACTGTTAATGCATTTAGAAGCAACATCGAAAACCAAAATCAAATTGTATTCCGATTGATTAATATCGTAAACTTTGTTGCTGTGGGCATTATGCTGTTGATTAGTTTATCTATTTTCTATTTCATTTATACCAGAATTTTTATTCCGCTCGAGTTTATTAAAAAAGTTACAGAAGAAGCCTTAATAGATAAATTCAGAGAAAATATCAGCATAAAATCTTATACACTCCCCGAAAGAATAATTCAAAACTTAAAGATTTTATTCCTGAAATTTCAAAATACCAACGAGGTAATTAGGTTAATTTCCGAAGGACACGAAACCGAAGTGAAAGACGAATTATTAGATAAATCTTTGCTCAAAAAAAGCTTCTCACTGTTGATTAATAACCTTATACAGATAAAACAAACAGAAGAACGCAGGCGAAAAGACGAGGAGATTCAAAATTGGATAAACAAAGGGGTGGTAGAAATTAGCGAAGTTTTTAAACTAAACAACGATAATATTATTCTCCTCTCGGAACAAATCATTTCAAAGATTGTGAATTATGTAGACGCGTCCCAAGGCGGTATTTTTATTTACGATAGTGATACCGACAAAGAACACCTTAATTTGGTGGCTAGTTATGCCTATGGACGAAAGCGTTTTGTGGAAAGAAAAGTAAAATTGGGTCAAACTTTGGTGGGAGCCTGTGCAATAGAAAAACACCGCATATTACTTACAAAAGTGCCCGAAGAATATTATCAGATTGATTCCGGTTTGGGAAATGCTACACCCAAAAATTTGCTGCTCCATCCGCTCATTATGGAAAATACTATTTTAGGAGTTATTGAACTTGCATCTTTCAACGATTTTACGCAAAAAGAGATAGACCTTATAGAGCGTGTTGGCGCAAATATTGCCATTAGCTTGTCTAATGCCCAAAACAACTTAAAAACCATCCGTTTGCTTGAGCAATCGCAATTGCAAAACGAAAAAATTCAAACCCGCGAGGAAAAACTTAAAATCATTATTACTGAGAGAGAGAAATTTCATAAAGAATTTGTGAAGCAAGAGAAAAAATATCTCGAATTTGTGAATGCTATGAACAGCGCTATTAGTACAATAAAAATTAATTTGAACGGTGAAATTCTCGAAATGAATAGAAATGCCATGTTGCTTTTTTCTATTCCCGCAAAAGAACTTGAAGCGCTAAAATATTTGGTTAATTTAAAATCCAAAAAATCTGATGCAGAGTTGATGAATATCAAAGAAACAATTGAAACCGTGAAGAATGGAAATCAGATTAAAGGAGAAAACGTTTATAGCTCCCTTCAGGGCGAAGATATTTATGTATACGAATACTGGAACGCCCTAAAGAATGATGAGGATAAAACAGAAGAACTCCTGATTATTATGTTTGATATTACACAAACCAAAAAGCAGGAAGTTATGTTGCGCGAAAAAACGCTCGAAATGCAGGAGCAAGAAATTATGATGACCCAAAACATCGAAGAAATGATGAATTTGCAAATTCAATGGAACGAAAAAGAAAAAACATCTGCTCAGCAGCTCGAAAAGGCTTTGAGCAAAATTAAGGAATTAGAAGATATCATGAATAAGAAAAAGAATGAATAGAACATGCGATAATTTACACAACTTAAGAAAATAAATAATCAAAATCCAAATTTTATACTTATGAAAAATTACAGCCTCATTTTCATCTTGCTTTTTGGTCTTAGCATGAGTTTTTGGTCATGCGATAAAACAAAAAACAATCAAACATCCGCCGATAACAACGAATTTGAAGAGTTTGAAGAATTTGGTGAGGAAGAAACTTTTTACAGAATTCCTTCGCCCGACGAGATGTTCTCTTTTTTAACGGATAAAAATCTAAAATTTCAGCCTGAATTATTAAATCCTTCGGCAAATGCTGATAAGTATATCGACAGAAAAGCCAAGGAACTTAATTTTGGAATCTATGCTGCCGATTTAGCTTACACAGCTTCTTTTCATCAGTTTCAGGGATCGGTAGATTATATTACTGTTGTAAAGCGTTTGGCCGAAGATATTGAAATAGCTGCTGTTTTTAACGAGGATATGAACAACAGGATTAAAAATATTTTCGAAAATGCAGATACCCTTATTAATGTAACTAATGCAACCTATTACCAGATTGTTAATTATTTACAAAAAAACGACAGAAACCAAACCCTTAGCCTGCTTACTGCCGGTGGATGGATTGAAACATTGTATATTGTAACCCACTTAGTGCCGGAATACGACGAAAACTCAAAAACCATACAGCATATTGCCGATCAGAAACTTACTTTCGAAAACCTGATGCTATCGCTCGAACAGTTTAACGACGATCCTGCTATTAATGAAACTATTAACGATTTTAAAGAAATCGGAAATGTTTATGCACAGTTAAAAGTTATAAATACTGAAACATCTGCAAAACAAAATGCCGAAGGCAACGTTGTTATAGTAGGTTCTAAAACTAAATTACACATGACAAAAGAACAATTTAATCTTTTGAAACAAAAAATTGCACAAGTAAGAATGAAAATAACCGGTAAATCTAATGTTTAATAATATAGTTAAAATGAGGATCATGTTTAAAAATAGTATATTAATTGCTGTAATTGTTTTGTTTACGGTAAATCTGAATGCCCAAAATTGTGCTGAGTTTATCAATGGGCAGTCGTTATCTTATGGATACGAACTTAACTCCATGTCGAAAAGTGGTGCGGTTAGAACCGGAAAAAAATACAAGTTTGTATTTACTCTAAACAGTGGTAAAGTTTATCGTTTTAGTTTTTATGCATCTAGCAGTTTAAACAACGATATGGAGTTTATTCTTACGGATCAGAATAGTGGTACTCAAATATTATTTCTACCGGGCGAACAACCCGAAATTCCAGTAGAATCTGTTGAAGGTGAGTACAATGAATATGGCGAGTGGGTCGAAAAACCAAAACAAACCCAATCTAACCTGCCTCAGTATACCGCAATTCCCGGTATTGCTTTTAAGGCGGTGCTTAAAGCAGATTATTACAATAATGTGATGACATATCCTTTTTTCGAATTTAAACCCGCAAATGCTATGAATTTGGAGGTTACTGTAGATATAAAGGAACTACCCGATGGTTTAATTAAAAAAGGTTGTCTTGGAATTATGGTTCAGGATAGAGATGAAGTTGCAGAATTTCAAAGCCTTTAATCGATTTTCTTTGTTAAACTGCCGGAATGAATCTTTTTATTCCGGCTTTTTTTTTAATTTTGCATCAAACAAACATCTATTAAAATGAACAATTCAATCGTTTTTAAGCTCCTTTCCGCTTTATTTTTTGTTACTACCCTTGTTTTTGCCTTCTTTTGGTTGCAAGAAAAAAATAAAAAACTAGAAGTTATTTCTGAGCTCGAAAAAACAGATAGCGAAAAAACCCAAGTTACATCCGAGCTTGAAAACATGCTTTTTCAGTACGAAGATTTAAAAACCAATAACGATAGTTTAAATCTGAAACTCGAATCAGAGCAGGAAAAAATTAAGCAGCTTTTAAAAGAAATTAAGCAGGTTAAATACTCAAATAAATTGGCGCTCGAGCAATACAAAAAAGAAACCGAAACCCTGAGAGCCATTATGCGCAGCTATATTATACAGATTGATTCTCTTAACACAATGAATCAAAATCTGATGGCCGAAAATAAAGAAGTAAAAAACATGTATCAGGAAGCACAAGAAGAAAAGGAAGTGCTTTTATCGGTTACAGATAGTCTTTCTTCGAGAGTGGCTATGGCTGAACAGCTATTGGTTAAATTGCTCTTTATTTCTGGTCTTAACAAACGAGATAATGAAACAAACAGGGTAGAAAGAATTGAAAAATTTAAAACTTGTTTTAGTATTAAAGATAATAAGCTTGCCACAAAAGGAAAACATTTGGCATATATTAGAATCTCTATGCCCGATAAATCTGTGCTTTACGAGAGCGAAGAGAATCTATTTAATTTTAAAGGCGATGATATTGTGTATACCGCTTTTAGAGAGTTCGACTATCAGGGTACCGAAACTGAGTTGTGCATTTATTATAAACATATTACACCTACATTGGTAAAAGGTACTTATCATGTTGATATTTTTATCGACGGGGAGCGTGTAAATAGTGCTTCTTTTGAGCTATTGTAAATAATTGTTTATTTTCTGATTTAGTGATCGCTAGCTTTAGCTTTTCAAAAGTTCCATAGCTCCCTGAGTCGGGTTTCAAGTACCTGGAAATGCCATTTGCACTCCCTGTGTCGGGTTTCAAGTAGTTTGAAATGCCATTTGCACTCCCTGTGTCGGGTTTCAAGTAGTTTGAAATGCCATTTGCACTCCCTGTGTCGGGTTTCAAGTACTTGGAAACGCCATTTGCACTCCGTGAATCGGCTAAAAAGTAGTTTGTTGTGCCATTTGCACTCCGTGAATCGGGTTTCAAGTAGTTTGAAATGCCATTTGCACTCCGTGAGTCGGGTTTCAAGTAGTTTGAAATGCCATTTGCACTCCCTGTGTCGGGTTTCAAGTAGTTGGAAATGCCATTTGCACTCCCTGTGTCGGGTTTCAAGTAGTTTGAAATGCCATT
>DYOH01000116.1 GCA_020720625.1 Acetofilamentum sp.
AAATATACCTAACTGAAAATAAATATTATGCTTTTGATTCTTGCACTTTTTGTTAATATGCACTCTTAAATGAACTAAATACTTTTTCAGCAGACCCTAAGATAAAGGCTTCGTCGTTCAAAAAATTTTCTCTTTCTTCGATACCGAGCATATTCAAAATTCGTAAAATTATTCGTAGGGAAGCTACAACAGGAATAGAATTTATGCGTTTTGATTCATAAACTAAAAATCTTCATGTATAATGCAGATAAATCATTGAATAGCTATAAAATAGATAGGAAAATTTTATAAAAATAATCACTATTGTTCGACTAAATAAAAAAAAACATTTATTTCTATAGATTCTTCGCTACGAACGGAATCTAAAACTTTTAATCAGTCAGTATTGAAAAACAATAAAACAAAGGAGATTTGTTCCATCGAAAAGATACATTTTGAAAATACTTACAAACTTCGTTAAAAAATGTATTTGGAATACAATTTATAAGGGCCACAGAAAAAAATAGGGAAAATTAGACATATTAAATACTGTGGCGATACCTTATCCAGATAATTTGTTCGTTTGATTTTTGCAAAACCGGACTCTCCTTTTTTGCTGAAAAATGGAGATAATGTACCAAAAATGCAGTGCTGGCGCCAAGCACATATCCTGCAGCAATATCGGATGGAAAATGTTTTCCGGCCAAAAAACGCTCCATACCCACCCAAGCAGGCATGAGAGCAGCGGCAGTCCAGACAAGCGGTTTATATTTACTTTCTGGATAATAGGCAGCAAAAGTATGCGCTACAAAAAAAGAATTGGCCGCAGTAATACTGGTATGTCCAGATAAAAAGGATTTTCGGGCATCGCCTTTTAACTTAAGCTCCAAATCTACATTTGGATTATAGGTGTAAGGTCTTGGTCTCTTAATCAGATTTTTTATTATTTCGGTGCCAAAAGCATTCAGCAAATTGGTTTGAAGCCACATAGTACCCAACAATGATGCTTGCTTCAAGTATGGATTATTTTCGTTGGCCGATTCGATGGGCAAAAAAAAGGCATTTACTCCGGCAAGTGCAATTGTGCTTAAAAAGCCAATATCACTCCGTAAATCGGCCATCACCGAAAAATGTGAAACTGCGCTCCTATCAAATCTGTTTATATCCGACTTACTCAAATTAAGCACATCAAATTCTTGCATAGGCTTGTGTTTCTTTCGCAATCGCTGCGAAATACCACCTGTAACTGCCGCTCCCGCAAACAAAGCGACATCGGTAGTACCCGAAAATACATAAACTTCTTGTGCACTCACCAGGATATCGGAAGTTAGCAGAATAATTATCAAAAACAGCGCTCTAAATAAGTTCATATTATCTTTATCAATATTTATATCATTTCGAAAAAAAGAAATAGCATTTAAGTCTTAATAAAGTAAGCGTTTCACTTTATTTTTTTATTTCGAGTTCACGCAAATGCTCCATCTTTTTTCTTTCGAGAAACTCTTTTATACCTTCGGGATGTTCCTTTACCCTTTTATGTCCAAATTCGAAAACCTTATTTGCCAGGCCATCAAGGAAATCGCGATCGTGCGAAACCAGAATAAGAGTGCCGTCGAAATCGAGCAATGCTTGCTTTAGAATATCCTTTGTGCGCATGTCCAGATGATTGGTAGGCTCGTCGAGAATTAGAAAGTTTACCGGCTCGAGCAATAGCTTAATCATAGCCAAACGGGTACGCTCGCCCCCCGAAAGCACCTTAACTTTTTTGTCCCAGTCATCGCCACTAAACATAAATGCACCTAAAATATCTTTAATTTTAGTGCGAATATCACCTTTTGCCACATCGTCGATGGTTTGAAATACCGAGATATTCTCATCGAGCAAAGATGCTTCATTCTGGGCAAAATACCCTATTTTGGTGTTATGTCCAAGCGCCAATTTACCATCGAAATCAATTTCGCCCATAATGGCCTTCACCATTGTAGATTTACCTTCACCATTTCGTCCAACAAAAGCCACTTTCTCACCTCTACTGATAGTGAAAGAAGCATCGGCAAAAACCACCTGTTGGCCATAAGTTTTGCCAAGATGCTCAGCAATAACCGGATAATTTCCGGAACGCTCAGAAGGGGGAAAACGCAAACGCAGATGAGAACTATCTACCTCATCCACTTCAACAATATCAAGCTTTTCGAGCATTTTAACACGCGATTGCACTTGCAAAGTTTTCGAGTATGTACCTTTAAACCTATCGATAAACTCTTGTGTTTCGGCAATCATTTTTTGTTGTTCATTATAAGCCTTTTGCTGTTGCTCACGGCGGTCTTTTCTAAGTTCGAGATATCGGGAGTAATTCACTTTATAATCGTAAATGCGCCCCATGGTAAGTTCTACGGTGCGATTTGTAATATTATCCACAAAACTGCGGTCGTGAGAGATAATCATTACCGCTTTGGCACTGTTTATCAAAAACTCTTCGAGCCACTGCACCGATTCAATATCCAAGTGATTGGTAGGTTCATCGAGCAAAATCAGATCGGGGTTCCTCAGCAAAATCTTCGCTAACTCAATGCGCATACGCCATCCTCCGCTAAACTGAGCGGTTGGACGATTAAAATCGGTCCTTTCGAAACCAAGTCCGAAAAGGATTTTCTCCACCTGTCCGTCGAAATTAATATCACCATGGCTATATAAACGCTCACTCAGTGCCGACACCTGTTCTATTATTGCGTAGTATTCGGGCGAATCGTAGTCAGTTCTAACGTTAAGTTGGTGGTTTAGCTCATCAATCTTTGTTTGCATGGATAAAATCTCAGAGAAAGCCTGCGAAGCTTCTTCAAACACCGTTCGCTCATTATTGGTCATCAGGTGCTGCGGCAAATAGGCAATAACCGCATCGCCCGGAGCCGAAATACGTCCGGCCGTAGATCTTTGCTCACCGGCAATAATTTTTAATAAGGTAGATTTACCTGCACCGTTTTTGCCCATCAGCGCAATACGGTCTTTATCGTTTACCACAAAAGAAATGTCCTTAAATAAGGTAGTACCGCCAAATTCAACTGCTAAACCGTCTATTGAAATCATATATCTATTAAATGTGCGGCAAAGATAGTGCTAATTTTTAATAGGACAATGTGGTGAGATGAGGATGTGATAATTTTGGTTGATATGTGCCAAAATTGATTAAATGAATTGAATACACCAATTACGTAGTTTGCCAACTGCGGCTACCAATAGATTATCCCGATGGGATAAAAGACATGGGATTCCAAAAAATTACTCAAAATTCATGCTATTTGAAATGAGCAAATAATCCTGTTAGAGATTTGTTATCTTTTGCCGTGCGCGGAAACACCCGGAAAATCACATATACATACAATAAAACAAACCATGCCTAGCCATATTTTATTGCAATAAATCACCGTTTCCTCCTAAGGCTACCAATAGATTATCCCGATGGAATAAAACAATATTCATAAATTGATGTTGATGAATCTTATATATGCAACTGCGGAAACGAATTGTTAAAAAAGGTATGCACACCCACTTTTTATACAAAAGCCAAATATCTTTAGTTAATATTATGTAAAATATCTTTGGGATCCCTAGGAACACAAATGCGATACACAATCCGCTACAAATTAAGCCATTACAAGTTAATCAATAATCACCAAATAAACAAAACTAGCTTTCAATCCAGTGCCTGGTTCTGTCGACCGCTTTGAGCCATCCATGATACAGTCGTGCTCTTTCGGTTTCGGGCAAATACGGCATAAACTCGCGTTCGACCTTTCTTTCTGCCACGAGCTCGTCTTTCGACCAAAAAACGGTAGCTAAACCAGCCAGATATGCCGCCCCAAGCGCAGTAGTTTCCGTGTTGGCTGGTCTAATAACGGGAGTATTTAAAATATCTGCCTGAAATTGCATTAAATAATTATTGGCCACAGCTCCCCCATCTACATTAAGTGAATGTAATTTAATACCGGAATCTTTTTCGATTGCCTCAACCAAATCTTTAGTCTGATAAGCGAGCGCTTCGAGTGTAGCTCTAACAATATGCTTGTGGGTAACCCCTTGGGTAAGACCGAGAATACCGCCACGGGCAAACATGTCCCAATAAGGCGCACCAAGCCCTGCAAAAGCAGGCACCACGTAAACTCCTTCTGTACTACCGAGCTCGTAGGCCATTTGTTCGGTTTCATTGGCCGAATGGATAATTTTAAGGCCATCGCGCAGCCACTGTATGGCAGCCCCAGCAATAAATACGCTTCCTTCCTGGGCATATTCCACTTTACCGTTCAAGCCCCATGCAATAGTAGAAATGAGTCCACTGTGCGAGAATTTTCTTTCAGTACCTGTATTCATCAGCAGAAAACAACCTGTACCATAAGTATTTTTAGCCATTCCGGTCTCAAAACAAGTTTGTCCGAATAAAGCAGCCTGTTGGTCGCCGGCAATACCTGCAATTGGAATTTCCACACCGAAAATATCCATCTTAGTGTTGCCAAAAACATGAGCCGACTCATTAACTTGAGGTAAAATGGAAGAATCCACGCTAAAAATATTGAGCAAATCATCGTCCCACCTAAGTTGATTAATATTGTACAAAAGTGTACGCGAAGCATTAGAGTAATCGGTAGCATGCACCTTTCCACCGCTTAAATTCCATAGCAACCAGGTATCTACAGTTCCGAAAAGTAAATTTCCCTGCTCAAAAACTTGTTTAGCCAACTCCACATTCTGCAATATCCAACGAATTTTGGTTGCAGAGAAATAAGAATCAATAAGTAAACCAGTAATATCATTCACAGATTTTTCAAGGCCTTCTGATTTAAGGAGTTCGCAAAAGTCGGCCGTTCTTTTGTCCTGCCAGACAATCGCATTATATACAGGTTTACCGGTGGTTTTATCCCAAAGGATGGTAGTTTCTCGCTGATTAGTAATACCAATGGCATGAATCTGTTGCGCAGTAATACCGGCTTTTAGGAGCACATGTTTAGCCACCTCTATCTGAGTCTGATATATTTCTAAAGGATCGTGCTCTACCCAACCGGCCTGTGGGTAAATTTGCTTAAATTCCTTTTGATCAATAGCTATAAGCTGCTGATTCTGATTAAATAAGATTGCCCTGGAGCTACTAGTACCCTGATCGAGAGCAAGAATATATTTTTCCATTCTAGGATGTATTTTAACTAAGCCGAAGTTATGAAAAAAAAAGGCCGAAAAAAGGATTAGTATCGTTTTTTTTGAAAGAAAGTCTTGAGCAGTTCTTCGGCCTCAGGCTGCAAAACGCCCGAAACAATTTCGGTTTTGGGATGAAGAATCTGAATATCAGAGCGAAGAAAACCACGTTTATGATCTTTGGCGGCATAAACCAGCCTTCCGATTTGCGCCCAAGCCAAAGCCCCTGCACACATCATACAAGGTTCAAGGCTTACATATAAGGTACAATCCATAAGATATTTTCCGCCAATAAAAGCTTCGGCCATTGTAATAGCCTGCATTTCGGCATGTGCTGTAACGTCGTTAAGGGTTTCGGTAAGATTATGGGCACGGGCAATAATTTTATTATTGGCCACCACAACAGCACCTACCGGTACTTCGTCTGCCAGAAAAGCCTTTTGAGCTTCGACCAAGGCCTGCCTCATAAACGACTCGTCGATATGTCTTTGTTTATCAAAGATTTCGCTCATCAATAAAGTTTATACTGAATATCTTCGTTGCTTTCTAAATATTCCATAAAAGCATTTGAAGTTTCCACTTTAATGTTTCGGGATTGCATACGCACCCAAATTTTTTCGTTCTCCGGGTCGTAAACAATAAATTTCAGGATTTTGTTTCCTTTATTTTCGAGAGCCTTTTCTTCAATTTCGTTAATAAGCTCTTCTGTAAGCTTATCTAATCTTATTTTAATATCAATACTTTGAATCATTTGAGCGCTAGCTTCGTGTAACAATCTGATTCTTGATGGTTTAAATTCAATTTCATTTCCCTCTTTTCCAAATCTAGGTTGCACTTTACCTTCAAGTAATAATAAATACCCTACTGAAAAATACTCTTTAAATTTAATATATTCCTGAGAAAAAAGCGTGAGAGAATAAGTACCCGAATAATCCTCAATATTTACAGTACCATAGGGGTTTCCGGTTTTAGTTAATTTTTCGACAGCAGATGTAACAATGCCAGCCACTTTAAGATCGCGCCCTTTCAAAATGTTTAACTCTTGAAATTCGGATAGCTGCACATTGCAAAAATTCTTTATCTGGTATTTAAAATCATCTAAAGGATGCTCAGAGAGATAAATACCAATCAATGCTTTCTCTTTGTTTAATTTCTCTAGCCTGGACCAATCTTCAGTCAGAGGAACCATAGGCTTAAGCAAAGTATCAACAGTAACGTCGCCAAATAAAGATTGCTGCGAACCCGAAGTAAGATCCTTTGCCCGATTTCCATATTTAATAATACCTTCAATAAAACTGGCATCGGTTCCGGATGGCTCAAAATATTGGCTGCGGTTAATTTCCGGGGCAATTTCGTCGAATGCACCGGCTAACACCAAACCTTCTAAATTTTTTTTGTTTATAATATGTAAATCCACCCTTTCCACAAAATTCCATAAGCTCGAAAATGGACCATTTGCCGAGCGTTCTCTTACAATAGCATCTACAGCGGAATCGCCCACTCCTTTGATTGCAGAAAGGCCAAACCGAACCTCCCCTTTTTTGTTCACGGTAAATCGATTAAAACTTTCGTTAATATCCGGACCAAGCACAGCAATATTCATTCTGCGACATTCATCCATAAAAAGGGATATTTTTTTGATATCTGAGAAGTTCCGGCTTAAAATGGCAGCCATGTATTCGCTAGGATAGTGTGCTTTTAAATAAGCCGTTTGAAAAGCCAAATAGGAATAACAGGTAGAGTGCGACTTATTAAAGGCATATTTCGCAAAAGCTTCCCAGTCTGTCCAAACTTTTTCAACCTTATCGAGGGGTAAATTATTGGCTTGACAACCTTTCACAAAGAGCACTTTTAGCTCGTCCATCATCTTCACAATTTTCTTACCCATTGCTTTGCGGAGCGAGTCGGCTTGCCCACGTGTAAAACCGGCCATCTTTCTGGACAAAAGCATTACCTGCTCTTGATACACTGTAATTCCATAGGTATCTTTGAGCACCTCCTCCATCATCGGAATATCGTAGATAATAGGTTCCTTACCATGTTTACGCTTAATAAACTTTGGGATATACTCCATTGGTCCCGGTCTATATAAAGCATTCATCGCAATAAGATCTTCGAATCTATTGGGTTTAAGAGCCTTAAGATGCTTTTTCATGCCATCAGATTCAAACTGAAACAAACCAGTAGTTTCAGCCCTGGCGAATAACTCGTATGTTTTAATATCTTCCAAATTGAGATTATCAATATCGAGTTCAATACCTTTTGAAAGTTTAATATTTTCAACGGCATCTTTAATAATCGAGAGTGTTTTCAGCCCGAGGAAGTCCATTTTAAGCAATCCCACATCTTCGATGTATTTTCCATCAAACTGAGAAAGCAGCATATCAGAATCCTTAGAAGTTGAAAGTGGGATATATTCTGTAAGATCGTCCTTCCCGATGATGGTAGCACAAGCATGCACCCCAACTTGCCTAATGGCTCCTTCTAGTTTTTGTGCTAAATCGAGGGTTTGTTTTACTAAAGGTGAACCATTATCCCTAATATCTCTTAATTCAGCCACTTCGCCAAAAGCATCAGCAAAAGAAGTACCTGGCCGCTCAGGAATAAGCTTAGCAATTTTATCGGCTTCAGGCAAAGGGAGTTTCAATACCCTTGCTACATCCCTAATGGCCATTTTAGGAGCCATAGTTCCAATAGTAATAACGTTTGAAACACGGTCTTTACCATATTTATTAATCACGTAATTCAGCACATCAGCCCGCCCGTCTTCATCAAAGTCAATATCAATATCAGGCATAGAAATACGGTCGGGATTCAGAAATCGCTCAAAGAGTAAATCATACTTTAATGGGTCTATCTGAGTAATATCCAGGCAGTAAGCCACTACAGAGCCAGCTGCCGACCCCCTTCCCGGCCCCACGGACACATTCATTTCACGAGCTGCCCGTATAAAATCCCATACAATGAGGAAATAGCCCGGAAATCCCATCTTCTGAATTGTTTCTAACTCAAAATCTATTCGCTCCTGAACCACATCATCAATTTCTGTGTATTTTCTGTTTGCACCTTCCATGGTAATATACCTTAAATACTCATTCTCTGTATTAAAACCATCGGGAAGAGGAAAATCGGGCATAATAGGTTCAGAGTCGAGCTTATAAAATTCTACTTTGTTGGCAATTTCGAGGGTATTGGCAATAGCTTCGGGAAAATCCGAAAACAGTTTGGCCATTTCGTCGGGCGATTTAAGATATTCCTGCCCTGTGTAACGCATTCTTTTTGGATCATCAAGGTCTTTAGAAGTGCTCAAACAAACCAGAATATCGTGTGCCTGAGCATCTTCCCTATTGGTAAAATGTGAATCGTTTGTAACAATAAGTTTGGTATTAGTTTTCTCTGCCAACAATTTTAGCGCCTGATTTACAATTTCTTGCTTCAAATAGGTATCCGATTCATATCCATTTTTTCCATCCTTATGCCGCATAAGCTCAAGGTAATAATCATCACCAAACATATCCTTGTATTCGAGAATAACTTTTTCAGCCAAATCAAGGTTTCCATCTCTAATATGTTTGGGTACGATACCACCTAAACAGGCCGATGAAATAATCAGACCCTCTTTATATTGATTTAATATTTCGTTATCTATGCGGGGCTTATAGTAAAAACCATCAATGTGAGCATGCGAAATGAGTTTAATCAAATTTTTGTATCCGGTGTAATTTTTTGCCAGAATAATTAAATGGTCTCTAACCCTTGCACCCATACTTTCTTTATCAAATCTGGAGCCTCTTGCTACATAAGCTTCCACACCGAGTATAGGTTTAATGCCGGCTTTTGTTGCTTGTTTGTGGAAATCTTTAACACCATACATTACCCCATGATCGGTAATGGCTATTGCAGGCATATTGTATTCCTTAGCCTTATTAATTAGGTGGGATACTTTGGATGCACCATCCAGGAGAGAATATTGCGTGTGCACATGAAGATGAACGAATTCTGCCATAAGTCGTTTTCGGGGATTAATGTAGCTACAAAAATAGCAAATAAATATCACCGAAAAAGCCAATGTTCATAACTTCCGAAAAAAGTAAAAAAAAAGATAAAGTTATCAACAAAATAATAAAACGGCCTTATTTATAAGCATTGGAGCTTATCATAATAAAGCCGTTTTCTGCACCATAGAGAATAATATTAAAGACCTAAAATGCTTTGATCGTTGCTCTCGGCATGAAATGCCCTAACTTCTATAGGCATATCGAGGTATATTTTAGAGAATTTTTTGTATTTAGACAAACGGTATTCTTTGGCAAAGAATTTAACTTCCACAGCCCTACCCTTGTATTCTTTGTCAGGCAAAACAAAATCGACTTCATTACCATCAGCAGTTCTCCAATAAAGAATTTCGTCTTCGCGATAAAGCATTCTTAAACGGGTATAAACATAGTTCTCCACTAATTGTTCACGGTCCAAACGGTCGTTTACATTGAGAAAAGTTTTCACCATCATGTTTCTAAGTCCTAAATCGTTGTAATAAATTTTAGGCATTTTTTTCAACTCCTTCTTAATGAGTGCGTAAAAAGGCTGAACCATTGAAATATGGAAATTTCGTTCCAAAATGTCCAAATAATTTTCTACCGCAGTAATCGAAAGTTGCAAAGAAACAGAAAGTTCGCTCATATTAACCAAATCACCGGTTTTATAGGCTAGCAAACTAAAAAGTTTGAATAGCTTATCCGTATTTTGAATGTGAGCTTCATAAATATCTTCTTTTACAAAGGTTGTTGCAATATTTTTTAGCACCTCTTCTTTATCGCCATAATCTTCGGCAAGCACCACTTCAGGAAATCCACCGTAGGTTAGATATTCGTGAAAAGCTTTTTCGAGTTTTTTACGACGGTAGCTTTTGTGGTCTTTCTGAGTACGCACATAAAACCATTCCTTTACAAGATTCTGAGAGTCCTTAAACCAAAGAAATTCTTCTAAATCAAGAGGATAAACAGGGTACAAATCGCAAAACTCGGTAATTTCGGGTTCGTTTTGATAAAATTTAAAACTTGTAGTGTAAATCATTTTCAAATGTGTGCCCAGCTCTTTGTGGAAATAGCGGATAAATTCCATAGGATTTTCGAGCTTATGAATATTATCGAGCAACACAAATATAGTTTTATCGTCAGGCTCAGGGATATAGTTAAACAGGTTATCTTTATCCTCGTTTAAGCTGTCGAAAACTTCGGGGTCTGCAAGCTGAATAAAATACACGGGCAATTTGCGTCGGTTTAATTCGGCCTCAATCTGCTGTAAAATCTCAGTTTTACCTACCTGGCGAGCACCTGTAATCAGGAAGAAACGTTCGTTTCTGAGCTCTTTTTTTATTTTCTCGTAGGCTTTTCTTTTAATGAATTTTTGTTCCATGATGCATTGTTTTACAAGTACTAATTTTCTAACTGACAAAATTCGAGCCACAATTTTCTATCGGCAATAATAATTATCAGAGAAATTATTCTGTTTACATTAATAAATTACTTAATCCTTTTTAAAAAAATCAATATACATATAGTATCCAATTGTAAATACTCGTTTTCAATAAAATAATATATGCGCTGATATTTTCAATTTATTTTTTAGTTGTTTACATGAATAATATACTTAAAGTTGTATTTAAAGTTTACAAAAAACAAAGCTTTAAAAGTATGTATACAAATGTAATTAACCAATGAGTACCTAAATAAACATTAATATTCCCAGTAGATTAATATTCTTTAAGTAAAGAAATGCTTTATATATAACTGATAATTTTAAGGTAGCTATAAATAATAACCAAAAAACGTACCAAAATAAAGATTTCTTGATTTTTCGAGGGGGAAACGAATATTTAAAATATTCAAAGCATCGCCTGAACATTTGAATACAAAGCTATAAAAAAAAAATCAAAATAAATTTAATTTCGTAAATATTTTTTTCAATATATAGTTTTTTGTGTAAACTTTTTTAAACTCTAACTAAAAGCGTAACTAATTGAAATCATAGCGCTAAAATATGGCACGAATTTTATAGTACCCATTATCAATCTTCCAATAAACGAAATTTTCTGATAAGCACATTTTCAAGTTAATAAGTAGAATAATACCAAGAATTAAAGTTTCTTTAAGAGAAATGATTTTTAATCCTTACTAAAAAAATCTATTCAGCCCGATTAAAACAATTGGTTTATTAATGCTCTGGCATCCGGAAATGAATTGCTGTATAGAAAAATTGGCTCCTATTCCAAAAGAAATAGTATGCAATAACTATTCAACATACTATGCTACTTAGTATAAGCGCAATGAAAACCTAAAATATCCCTATGGCTGCGCTGCAATTCGGCAATAATACTAATGAGTTATTTTACAGCGAATAAAGTAATTTAGAAGGCCTTTTTCTGCTTAAAAAAAACTAATACAATGCAATGCTTGGTATTTTGAAAGCAAGCAAAAATGCATTGCGTAGGTAGCAATGCATCACAAAAAAAATAAAGTTTCTGAAATAGTATTAAG
>DYOH01000017.1 GCA_020720625.1 Acetofilamentum sp.
AATTTAGAAAACGTTTTCTAATCAGAATCTCTTTTGAATCTGTTTCAATACAGCCAATTTCAGGAAGGAATAGAAATATGTTTAGTATATTGTTGAAATGTGTTTTATTCATATTATTGCTAAAACTTACTTTAATCTATGTATAGATGTGGGTAAAAATAAATAAAAAAATGAGTTTTTAATTATTGTGTGTTTGTTTTTTGCCAAAATTCAATATTAATCAGTCTGTATTGTAGCTTTATTTTTTGTGTAATTTATTGATATATAGTTATTTTACTTGGCTTGTAAAAATAGATTCCAAATAGGAATTTATATCCTTAATTGCGATTTTTTTATACGCAAAAGTTGCATTTTAACCTACATTATTCACAAATATTTAGTTTTTGAGTTTTAATGTAGGAAACCACATATTAGTGAAGCTTCCCCGATTTTGTATTTTGGGCAATTTTTCGAACCCAGACTGCAATTCTTTTTAGCGTTGTTTTCCGATTTTTTTCTTTTTCGATTAATACAAAAAGCCAAGAAGCATAATTGTATTTTGTTTTAAAATAATTTTATTTATAAATGTTTGTAATATAATTGTTTACGAATATTTTGAAAGAATTAATCTAAATAAATACAATATTGTTTTTCATATAAACAGGATATTTGCGGTCAAAAAAAATGCAAATGATTAAACCAAGTGTTGAAAAAAATGTCAGAATTTCTAATTTAATCGATATTAGGAAATTAACTAACTCAGCTTTTGTGTTACGTTTCGAAAAGCACGATTTAAGTTTCACCGCTGGTCAGCATATAGCTTTGGGAATTCCCGATATAATTGATACCCGCGAATACTCCATCTATAGTGCCGAAAATGATGAGGCTATGGAAGTGTTAATTAAAGAAGTAGAAGAAGGCTTTATGTCTCCGAAATTTGGCAAACTAGTTGTTGGACAGAAGGTAAAGGTGATGAAGCCAGTAGGATATTTTACCATAAACAAGGATTATTTGCAGAGCAAGAGATTTGTATTTATTGCCAGTGGTACCGGAATAGCTCCATTTCATAGCATTATAAAGTCATATCCCGACATTAATTACAGCATCCTTCACGGAATTAGAACATCAGAAGAAGCATACGAGCGAAACGAATATACAGCAGGAAAATATATTGCCTGCACCTCGCGCGACAAAAATGGAGATTTTCATGGTAGAGTTACCGATTATTTGCAGCAAAATTCCATAGATACCCAAGCAATTTATTACCTTTGCGGCAATTATGAAATGATTGACGAGGCTTACGGAATTTTGGAAAAAGCAGGTGTTAAACCCGAAAATCTAAAGGCCGAAGTCTATTTTTAAGTAAAACTATTGAATAATTGATTTTTAGTATAGTAGTTTTGCATTATTTCTCCGAAATAGAAATTTTGTAAGATTGATGCGTTTGGATTATTCAGGAAAAAAAAATGGAATGAAATACCACATCATAACTTTGGGCTGTCAGATGAACAGCTCCGACAGCGAAAGAGTGCAAACCGTAATCGAGAGTTTAGGTTTTTCGGCCACCGACAACGAAAACGACGCCGATTTAATTGGCATTATCGCTTGCTCTGTGCGTCAAAAAGCCATCGACAAGGTTTATTCGCGTGTTTACAAATGGAATAAATGGAAAAATAAACGTAACCTGCTTACCTTCGTTAGCGGATGCATTTTGCCAGCAGATAAAGAAAAGTTTTTAAAGCTCTTCGATTTCGTATTTCACACCAATGAATTGAATCTGTTTCCGGAAATGCTGAAAAATTATGGGATTGTTACTCCATTGCACGTGCAGGAGACCAAAGCCCGTCCGCATGTAGATATTGATTTATTTTGGTTAATAAAACCAAATTATCAAAATAAATTTGAAGCATATATTCCCATTCAAAACGGTTGCGATAAATTTTGCACTTATTGTGCCGTACCGTATACCAGAGGCAGGGAAGTTTCGCGAAGTTCCGATGATATTTTAAAGGAACTGGAGCGATTGGTAAATCTTAATTATAAGAGTATTACGCTTCTGGGGCAGAATGTAAATTCTTATGGACTAGATAAAAAGGGCAGCGAAATTAGCTTTGCACAATTGTTAGCGCAGATAGGTGAATTTGGATTTAAAAGCGGAAAAGAATTTTGGGTATATTTTACGTCGCCGCATCCGCGCGATATGGGCGAAGATGTAATACAAACCATTGCAAAATACAAACATTTGGGCAAGCAAATACATTTACCTGTTCAAAGTGGCGACGATAAAGTGCTAATTAGAATGAACAGGCAGCACGGCATGAGCGAATACCGTAAAATTGTAGATTCTATTCGCAAGCATTTGCCTGATGCTACTCTTTTTACTGATATTATTGTTGGATTTACTGGCGAAACAGAGGAGCAATTTGAAAACACCCGAAAAGCAATGCACGAATTTAGATACAATATGGCCTATATTGCCATGTACTCTCCTCGTCCGGGGGCTGCAAGCTCGCGTTGGGACGATGATATTCCGCTGGATATAAAAAAGGAGCGTTTTCATGCGCTTAGCGAAGATTTGCGTTTGGAAACATCTGCCTACAATAAAACCATGATTGGTAAAATTTACCGTTTGCTTGTGCGCGATACCGACCGAAAGATGGGCTACTTGAGTGGTCAAACCGAAGGAAAAATAACCGTTAGGTTTAAATCGGACGATTTAGCACTTATTGGACAGTTTGTAAATGTAAAAATTACCTCAGCTGCCGATTTTTCAGTGCAGGGCGACTTAATCCAAGTATTGGAGACAAAAGTAGTAGAAAATGTCTAAAAAAATTGCTTTCAAAACTTTAGGCTGTCGTCTTAATCAATACGAAACCGATTCATTGGTCTCACAGTTCATAGAAAATGGTTACCAGATAGTTGAGTTTGATGAAAAGGCTGATGCCTATATTGTAAATACCTGTACCGTAACCAATCAGGGCGATAAACGTTCGCGCTATGCCTTTAACAATGTAATTAAACGTAATATTGATGCCAAATTGATTGTAACTGGTTGTATGGCAACTCAATATAAAGATAAGCTAGAAGATGAAAAAGCGATAAATTTTGTGGTAGACAACAATCACAAAGCCAATATTTTCGACTTGCTAGATTCTTATTTTAAAGGTGAAAGCTTTGCGCTTAATGAGGATGAGCGCAGTGTATTCTCTTTTCTGCCGGCCAAAGACACTTTTCATACCCGAAGTATGATTAAAGTGCAAGATGGCTGCGATAATTTTTGCACATATTGTATTGTGCCTAAAGTTCGTGGAAGAGCAATCAGTCGCCCCATTAACGATATTATTTTGAATATTAATCAGGTGCTTGATTTTGGGTTTAAAGAAATTGTGCTAACTGGTGTAAACATCACCAGATACGATTATAACGGATTATCTTTCCACGATTTAATTGAAAAAATAGTTGAGATTCCACGTGATTTTCGTTTACGCATTTCTTCTGTTGAACCAGAAGGGTTTACTCCAAAACTTTTCGAATTGCTTCAGCATACAAAAGTGGCACCTCATTTGCACCTGTGCTTACAAAGTGGAAGCGATAAAATTTTACTCCAGATGCGCAGGTTTTACACATTGGCTCAATTTAAAGGAATTGTGCAAAAAATCAGAGAAAAAAGGCCGGATTTTAATTTTACTACTGACATCATTGTTGGCTTTCCATCGGAATCAGATAAAGATTTTGAAGAAACGCTTCAGGCTATTGAAGAAATTGGGTTTAGCCATATTCATACTTTTAAATATTCAAAGAGAAATCATACCAGAGCTGCCAGAATGCCCGAACAGACAGACGAAAAGCTAAAAACAAGCCGAAGCGAACAAGTGAGAGTTTTAGGCGAGTTAAAGAAACGTAATTACAGGGCTTCGTTTATCGGTAAAACACAAAGCGTTTTGGTAGAAAAATTTCAAAAAAAAGTAGCTTCGGGTTATGGCGAAAATTATATTCCAATAAAATTTACTGCTAATGAAGTGGCTGAAAATGAGTTTTATAACGTAAGAATAATTGGTATTGAAAGTGGGGAAGACCCAAACTTACTGGCTGAGTTAATATAGTGCTACAACGAATCTTTGTTTATATACTTTCGCATTAATTCATCCAAATCTGTGCCTTTATCGTCTTTATGAATATGTTCGTGAAAGTATTTTAGTTTATTAAAGGCGTAGATAATATTTTTTTGTTCTTCGAAGCTTAAATTTCCATTTACAATGATGGCTACTTTTTGCATTTCGCCAAAGGCTTTTATAAGCTCCATTCTTCCGAGCGGGGTTAAACTAATTAATTTAGATCGTTTATCGTTGGTATCGCTTTCTTCCTGAATAAGTTCGGCTTTAATTAGCCTTTTCAGAATTTCTGAGCCTGATGAGATTTCAAGTACATGTCGGTTTATTAATTCGGATTTCGATAATTTTCCAAGCTGAATTAAACTAGCCATAAAACCAAATTCGTCTAAGGTTTTTAGCGCTGTATTATCTAATGCTTTTTTGATATAATGCTTTGCAAATCTAAATAGCGTGGTTATTAATGTCGAAAGTTCTACTTCAATGTTTTGTTCGCGACTAAAATTTTGTTTTTTTGAGAAATCATCAATTTCTTTTTTGGGATTAATTTTGATGTTTTTGCTATGCTCGAATAGCCAAATGCCAAATTCTTCTTGACCACCACTTGGATATTTCTCTTCGAAAATCTCCAGATTATCAATTATTTGACGTAGTAAGTCGTACTTTTTGCTACTCATTTTAATTCAAATTTGTAGCAAATATACAAAAAAAATACAAAACAATTTTATTTATTACGAAATTGTATGATAATTTCATTAAAGATACAAAACAAGAGTAAGTGCTGGAGTTTTTTTGCTGGAAAGCTTTGTTTTTAATTGTTTCTAGCATTTTTTTTGTAATCGAATTTAATTTTATGGTTGAATTATTGCCTGTTGCTGTGGTCGAAAAGCGTTAAATGTCTCCTTATGAAAAACGTTTATTTTCTGAAATTCAAATCAGAAATGCAATATTTTTTGCCTGTATTTGATTGAATATTATTCCTCTTGCGAAATGGCAAATGGCTGTGCAAAAAAACGCTCCCTTGTATAAGAATATATTGTGTCTAACAAGGGAGAAATTTTTTTTACTCGGTAATGAGCTTATAACCTTTACCATGTACATTCAGAATTTGCACATTTTCGTCGTCTTTAAGGTGTTTTCTTAGTTTGGTAATATATACATCCATACTTCTGGCATTAAAGTAGTTATCTTCTATCCAGATGGTTTTTAGGGCATGGTTTCTTTCTAACACCGAATTTACATTTTGTGCAAGCAATCTAAGTAATTCTGATTCTTTTGTGGTTAACTTTTCTTCGTAATCGTCTAGTTTTAGAATTTGTTTCTGGGCATCAAACTGGTATTTTCCTATTTGATAGGTGGTTTGAGATGCCGCCGATCCAATTTTTTTGGTCCGGCGCAGAATGGCTTCTAAGCGGAGCAGCAACTCCTGCATACTGAAAGGTTTGGTAATATAATCATCGGCACCGAGCGAAAATCCTTCGAAAATATCATCTTTCATTGATTTGGCAGTAAGAAAAAGCACCGGAATTTCGCTATTAACAGCTCTAACCTCCTTTGCCAAAGTAAATCCGTCTTTCAAAGGCATCATCACATCAAAAATGCATGCGTCGTAATGCTGGTTCATAAAGGCTTTATAAGCCAATTCTCCGTTTTCGTATAAATCTGTATGATAATTTTTTGCATTTAGGTACTCTTTCAAGAGTGCGCCAAGGTTGATGTCATCTTCGGCTAGTAATATTTTAATTTTTGGTTCCATTTTGTTGTTTTTTATCTTTATTTTGACTGAAAGGTAATATAATTTTAAAAGTTGTGCCAATATTTGGAGTACTTTCTACATGAATTGTTCCGTTATGTTGTTCTACAACCTTTTTAACATAGCTTAATCCTAATCCAAATCCTTTGACATCGTGCCTGTTGCCGGTTGGAACCCGGTAAAATTTTTCGAATATTTTTTTTACGTCATCTTTCGACATCCCAATTCCTTTGTCCTGAATAGAAACAATAACCCCTTGTTTATTGTTGTGGGTAGTAATATTGATGTAGGGTTTTTCTCTGGAGTATTTCACCGCATTATCAAGTAAATTGAATAATACGTTTTTAAGGTGATGTTCGTCGGCATCAATTTCCGGATTTGGTGCATCAAGATGCAAGTGAATTTCGCCGTTTCTGTTCTGAATATTAATTCTAAAATTGTCGAGCACCGATTGGGCTATTTCGTTTACATCAATTTTTTTTATTTTAAAATTGATATGCCCTTTATCGAAAGCTGCCATTTGCAGAATTTTCTCCACCTGATAACTCAATCGCTTTGTTTCGTCTTCGATTAACTGCGATAATTTGGGCGTATTTTTTATTTCTGCCGGTATTGAATCATCTTTTAGCATTTGAGTTGCCAAAAGCACTGTAGATATAGGGGTTTTAAGCTCGTGGGTCATGTTGTTTACAAAATCGTTTTTCATGTCGCCCAGTTTTTTTTGCTTAAAAATGATGACCAATGTTCCGGTAAAAATTCCCATAATTATTAGCATCAGAATAATAGACGAAGAAGCTATAGGGCCAAAAGTACCCAGAAGCGCCTTGGTTTTTTTGGGAAAATAGATGTGCAGATAATAAGGTTTGTTAAAAAAGTCGTTGCGAAATAGCATTACTTCATAACAATCTTCGTTAGAGCTTTTGGGAAAATTTTTCGATTTGTAAATCACCTGGTTATCGGCATTCCTTACCATATACTCAAAATCAACGGGTATACCGTTATTTTGTAAATCGCGCTGTATGATACTGCGCCAGGCATTGGTGTCGAAATTGTTTTCAAGTTTACTCTTTTCTGTGTTAATCATTTTATCTACAATGGCTTGCACAATTACAGCTTTCGACGAGGAATCATCGCCTACTACTTGTAATCTGCCGGTTTGCGGATTTAAAAAATAGGTTTTATCGTGGGCAATCGTATCGTAAATATTTACATAATCTTTGATAGAGTCGCTCCATAAATAAAGATTGGCTTCCGGACTTTTATTCGTTTTTAATATGCCTTTGGTGCCATCGTATTCAAATTTTATTTGAAAAGTATCGTTCGACGATTGTATTTGATATTCGAAATTGCTATTTACAAGATTGTTATTTTCGTTTCCATAGATGAAATTACTGCTCACGCTGTTCCAGGTGGTGTGTATTTCCAAATCGTTTATAACCTGAAATAAGGCCCTTCTAACCATGTGGTCAAACTGATTCTGTCGTACAAACAAAGCACTTTTTATCCAAAAATACTGCACCATAATTAAGCCTAACATCGTAACTGCCATAATGATGGACAATAACCAAATCCATTTTTTCATATTATTCTTTATCAATACATCACAAATGTAAATTATTTATTTCTGCAATTGGGCAGAGCTTAACAATCTTTAACCAGACTTAAAACCTCTTAACTGTGCTTATTCTTACCTTTGCTAAACATCAATCTAAAATTTTTTGAGTATGAAAAGAATGATTTATTTACTAGCATTGTCAGTAACTATAATACTGAATGCTAATGCGCAGGAGAATTTCGAGTATAAGGTAAGTATTACCAAGAATGGCCAGAAAGTTATGGACACCACATTTTCGTCTGAAAATGAAACCGGATTGGCCAAAGTTTTATTTAATGCCGGCGCAAAATCTATGTCGAAGAATATGAACAAGAATTTTGAGTGGAACAACGGCGATGTGTTAAAAGTTGTGGCTTTAGAAGAAGGTAAGCAAGTAAAAATGCTAAAAGTAACCGAAGGTGGAAACGACTCTTTAGTGCAAGAAATTTTGATTAAAGAGGTGCCCGAGAAAATTATTTATAAGGAAAATATTGGTGGAAATCAGCAGGCAGGCAGCCTGGAGGGAGCTCAAAAGAAAATTATCTGGGTAACTGAAGAAACCGAAGAAAATAATGAGGGTACTAAAACAAAAAAAATTATCATTAAAACAGCTGAAGAGGGCGAAGAGTTGGAGAATATAATGTTTTTTAATACCGAAACCGAAGGAAATGTGATAATTGAATTAAATGGAGAAAATGTAAATGTGGTAGAAAAAGAAGTTATTGTAAATAAGGTGAAATCAGGTAAAGGGGAGTATAATTTTGAGATGCGCTTGAATAATGGTCAAATTAGTATTGCCATGGTTTCGATGAGCAATGATGAAGCTTCTGCCTGTAAGCTTGCTAGTAATCAGAATTTTAATCCATCAGAGTTAACTCTAAAATCGGGCAAGGAAGAATTACAGTATGTTTTAAGTTTTGAAACTAAGGAGAAAGCTATATTAGAGTTGCTTTTACTAGATGAAAGTGGTAATGAAATTCAGAATGAAACAATGAAAAAAGCCAATGAATTTGATTGCCAGTTGAACTTTCCGCAAAAAGGCAAATATACTTTATTGTTGAGGCAAAAGGACCAATCTCGTTTGTATAAGATTAAAGTTGAATAATTATTGAAACTAGAAATACTAGAAATCGGTTGAATTTATCTTTCAGAAAAGTTCAACCGATTTTTTTTTGACACTATCCTAAAAAGTGTGTAAAGCCAATTTCTTCCGAAAATTCAATCGCAAGTTATTTAAATTGTTTGGCAACAACCAGTTCTTTAGTACCATGTGTCCAGCTATAAAATCCTTCGCCCGATTTTACGCCTAAATTACCAGATTCCACCATATTAACAAGCAACGGACAAGGAGCGTATTTTGTATTTCCAAGTCCGTCGTAGAGCACTCTCATGATAGATAAGCATACGTCAAGCCCAATAAAATCAGCAAGTTGAAGTGGACCCATAGGGTGAGCCATTCCAAGTTTCATTACCGTATCAATTTCTTCTACACCAGCCACACCTTCGTAAAGCGTAATGATGGTTTCGTTAATCATGGGCATAAGAATTCTATTGGCCACAAAACCCGGATAATCGTTTACAGCCACAGGCACTTTTTGCAGTTTTTTCGATGTTTCCACAATCAAATCGGTAACTTCGTTGCTGGTTTTGTAACCTTTAATAATTTCAACCAATTTCATCACCGGTACCGGATTCATAAAGTGCATCCCAATAACCTTTTCTGGTCGCTTGGTTACCGCCCCAATTTTGGTAATAGAAATAGAAGAAGTATTGGATGCTAAAATGGTTTTTTCGGGGCATAATTTGTCTAATTCTCTGAAAATATCGAGTTTAATGCTAATATTTTCGGTGGCAGCCTCTACTACCAAGTCGGCATCAGCAACTCCATCAGCAATTTGAGTAAATGTTTTGATATTCCCGAGAGTGGCAGCTTTTACCGATTCATCTAAAGCAGCTTTTTTAATTTGCCTGTCGAGATTATTTGCAATTGTTTTCAATGCTTTGGTTAAAGCATCCTGACTAACATCGATAAGCGAAACAACATAATTATTCTGTGCAAAAACGTGAGCAATACCATTTCCCATGGTTCCTGCCCCAATAACAGCAATATTTTTCATGCGAATTGTTTTTTTGTTTGAATACAAAAATAAGAATTAAATTGAGTGTGTGTCCAAATGGTGTTTTTAAGCACAATAATACCTTTCCTCTAATAAAGCCAAAAAGCTTCATTTTGTTTAAATTAATTTGATAAAAAGGCAATAAAATTCATTTTAAATTGAATTTTTGTCTATATTAGTCGAAAAAATAGCAGAATATGACGAATCTATTTACTACACTATCAAACGGGTTCTCGCCAGTTAGTTTGCTTACCAAAAAAGCAGTTGTAAAAACAGGCTTCTTTGCTTTAGGCAGGGTGTTGGAATACCTATCTTATGCCGATGAGAGCATAAAGGCAGAACACGAAAATTGGCCGGAGGGATATAAATTTTACATGAAAGTTTTACCCAAAGGACCATCTCTGTCCATGGAAAAGAAAGGCGAAAAAATGGTGTTTTTAGGCACAAAGGAGCTTGATAAAGCCGATATGGTTGTAGAAGTAAAGAATATTGACACTGCTTTTAAAATGATTACAGCACAATTGGGCGCCCATCATGTGTATGCCCAACACAAAATCGGTGTAATTGGCAATGTGTCTGATTCTATGAAACTTATTCGTATGATTTATGCCGCCGAAGATTATATGTTTCCTCCGGTGATGAGCAAAAATGTATTGAAGAATGTGGAAGATTTTAGTGTTCAGAGACTTATTAAGCGATTTAGGGTATTGATTTTCGGTTTAGTTTTAAAAAAATAATTCAACAAGCTATGTTACCAGAATATTACGAATTTTATAATCCGGTAAAAATTAACGCCGGAGAACAAGCCTTAGAAACCATGGCTTATGAGCTGGGTTTGATGGGCGCCAAAAATCCGATTATAATTACAGATAAGGGCATTGTGGCAGCCGGTTTACTTAAAATTGTGCTCAATAGTTTTGCCGATTCTGAAATAAAAATCAACGCTATTTTTGAAGAAACTCCGCCTGATTCTTCTTTGGAAGTTGTGAATCAGATTGTAAGTTTATTTTACAAAAATTCCTGCGATTCTATTATTGCAATTGGAGGGGGCTCGGTAATAGATACTGCCAAAGGAGTAAATATTGTAGTTTCGGAGGGTACCAACGATATTCGATTGTTTATGGGAGCCGACCGGTTGAAAACTCCGCAAAAACCATTGATTGTTGTGCCCACCACCGCCGGCACAGGTTCTGAAGTTACCCTGGTGGCTGTAATTTCGGATGTGCAAAACAATGTAAAATTGCCATTTACGTCGAATTTGCTTTTACCCCGATTAGCCATTTTAGACCCGCGTATGACAATGTCCTTGCCCGCCAAAATAACGGCGGCTACCGGAATGGATGCCCTTACACATGCAGTGGAAGCCTATACTTGTTTGCAAAAAAATCCGCTAAGCGATGCTCATGCCTGGATGGCCATTAAACTGATAAGTGAAAATTTATTAGCTACTGTAAAAAATGGGAGTAACAAACAAACACGCTTTGCGCTGGCAAATGCATCCATGATGGCAGGTGCTGCATTTTCAAATTCGATGGTAGGAGCCGTGCATGCCATCGGACATGCTTGTGGCGCAGTGGCTCATGTTCCGCATGGTGTGGCTATGTCTATTCTTTTACCTTACGTAATGGAGTTTAATTTCGACAAACTCGAGCAACTATATGCAGAGCTTTTGCTGCCATTGGTAGGAGCAGAGAAATATGCCAAAACATTTTCTTCGCAGAGGGCAAGAGCCAGCATAGCGTATATACGCGATTTAAAAGCTCAGCTATACGAAGCTGCTGCACTGCCAGTAACTTTAAGTCAGGCAGGAATCAAAAAAGAACAATTTGAGATGATATCCAATAAAGCTATCGATGACGGAGCAATTCTTCCAAATCCAAAAGAAGTTACAAAACAGGATATTCTTCAGATTTTAGAAAATGCATTTTAACCAAAAATCAATACAATGAATACTCAAGAGAAAATTAAAAATCAGTTGGTCATTCAAAAGTCTTATTTTTTTACGCACGAAACAAAGGATGTAGATTTTAGGATAGAGCAGCTAAAAAAACTTAAAAGAGCTATTCGGAAATACGAAGATGCCCTCAACGATGCATTATGGAAAGATTTGCATAAATCTAAATTTGAAGCCTACGCCACAGAAATTGGCATAGTGCTCGACGAATTGAGTTTGCATATTAAAAGTTTGAAAAATTGGGCAGCTACTAAAAAAGTAAAAACTGCCGTTTTTCATTACAAATCTGAAAGTTATCTGCATTATGAGCCTTATGGAGTGGCATTGATTATTGCACCCTGGAACTATCCGTTTCAGTTGCTAATAAATCCTTTGGTATCTGCTATCTCAGCCGGAAACTGTGCCATGCTTAAAACTTCGCCATACACACCCGAAACTGCAAGAGTTATGGGCGAAATGATAGAAGAGACATTTGATTCGAAATATATTAGTGTTTTTCATGGTGGACGCGAAGTTAATCAGCATTTGCTCGAAGAGCAGTTCGATTATATTTTCTTTACCGGAAGTCCAATGCTTGGAAAGATAGTTATGGAAAAGGCCGCAAAAAATCTAACTCCTGTTACTTTAGAGCTGGGAGGAAAAAGTCCGGCCATAATAGATAGTGATGCACATCTGGAGTTAGCTGCCCGAAGGCTCATGTGGGGAAAACTCGTTAACGCAGGCCAAACCTGTATTGCACCAGACTATTTATTTGTGCACAAACAGGTTAAAGATAAAGTTTTGGCTCTGATGAAAGAGGAGATTCACAAATTTTTTGGAGATAATACGCAAGAAAGTACGGATTATCCGAGAATTGTTAACCTGGCCAATGTAGAACGTCTAAAAGAGTTGATGAAATCTGGAAAAGTTTACGAAGGTGGAATAGTAGATGCAAGCGACCGATATATTTCTCCTACCATTTTAACCGATGTTGGCTACGATTCTCCAATCATGCAGGAAGAAATATTTGGCCCTGTGTTGCCGGTTTTAGAATTTGAACACATAGACGAGGTTGTGAATTTTGTAAACGCCCGACCAAAACCATTGGCACTCTATTATTTTAGCGAGAGTAGTAGCAGACAAAAAGATATTCTCAATCGAACTAGTTCCGGAGGTGGATGCATTAATGATACATTGATGCATATAGCAAACCACCATTTACCTTTTGGTGGTGTAGGAAATAGCGGAATGGGAAGGTATCACGGTAAATATGGATTCGAAGCCTTTAGCAATATGCGCTCAATTATCAAAAAATCTACACTTCTGGACGTTCCGGTTAGGTATGCTCCTTATGAAGATAAGTTAGGGATGATAAAAATGTTAATAAATTGATTATATTTGCAGGGGGTTGTTGGGATTAGTTTTTTTGAATTTGTTTAATTTGTGCCCAACATCCCTTTTTTTTTTAATGCTCATTTCATGGTAGAGAAAGAGAAAATCAGGGAATTAATTATCAGTAAAGCGTCTGAAATTTTTCGTAAATATGGTTATAAGAAAACCACAATGGACGACATTGCCAAAGCACTTAAAAAGGGCAAGAGTTCGCTCTATTACTACTTTAGCAGTAAAGACGAAATTTATAAAGCCGTAATTTCGGCAGAGGGAATTCGTTTTCGGAAAAAAATATTTCAGGCAATTTTGGCTGCCGGTACTCCTGAGGAAAAGGTAAAAGCTTATATTTTAACCCGAATGAATACCTATACCGAAACTTCGAATTTTCACTCGGCCATGCGTGCCACCAATATGCGTGAGCAAGAATTTATCGATAGGGTTAAACGAATATACGAGCATCAGGAGATTGGTCTGTTTAAGAATATATTAAAAGCCGGAGTGGAACAAAGGTACTTTAAGGTTTTTGATATTGATTTGGCCGCAACTGCGATTATTATGGCCATGAGAGGGATGGAAGAAAAACTTTTTAATTCCGAATCTACCGCAAAATATTTACGTCGTCTCGATGATATAGTCCAAATAATTTTTTACGGAATTGTAAACCGCTGAAAGATTTTGGCATAACTATCCGGAAAGTAGTTCCTTGCTCAGGCGAAGATTCTTTTACAAAGATTAGTCCTTTGTGATAGCTCTCCACTATTCTTTTGGTTAATGAAAGACCCAAACCCCAGCCACGTTTTTTTGTAGAATAACCTGGTTGAAAAACTGTTTTAAATTTTGATTTTGGAATACCTTTTCCTGTATCCTTAATTTCTATTATTACAGCATCGCTAAGCTCCAAAGTACTTATTTTAATTTCGCCAAAAGCTTCCATGGAGTCAATGGCGTTCTTGCATAAATTTTCAATCACCCATTCAAAAAGGGTTTGGTTCATTGGAATATAAAGTATAGCGTCGATATTATAGTTTCTGTAGTAGCTAATTTTTGCCGAACTGCGCGCTTTCAGGTAATCGATACTTTGGTTAAGCACTTTGTATAGGTTTGTTGTTATTAGTTCGGGTTCCGATCCGATTTTCGAAAAGCGATGGGCAATTTTTTCAAGCCTTTCTACATCATTATTTAATTCGTTTACTATCTTGGGCTCCACTTCTTTTTGCTGTAAGTATTCCATTCCCGCTATTAACGACGAAATGGGTGTTCCGAGCTGATGCGCTGTTTCTTTTGACATTCCTACCCAAACACGGTTTTCTTCGGCGTGTCGCACAGTGCTAAAGGCAGTGATGGCTATCCATACGAAAAAAAACATTACAACTAATTGTATTGCAGGATAATACGCAAGTTGCGTCAGAAGCCAGGAATCACCATAATAAATTAAATTTCTCGAATTATCTCCAAAAATAATGACTATCGGCTCATGCTCAGACTTTAGTAATTCAAGCTTTTGCATTAAATAGTCGGTATTGTTTTTTACTTTTTTTTCGTTTATATTCATAAAAGTAATAACAGAATCATTATTATTGGTTAGAATAACCGGAATGGTTGTATTTGTTTGTAATATCTCGTAAACAAGAATATTGATATCACCGAGTAAATCACTTGCTTGAATTTGTTTGGTTGCTTCGGCCCAAAGCTCGATTCTTTTTTTTTCCTCGGTTTGCAAATCATCTACTAACTGATTGGTATAATACATAGATGTGGCGCTGATGAGAATTGCCGCGGCCAGCAAATATAATCTCCATTTTTTTTGTTTACTCACTTTTCTCTACTAAATGATTTAGTTAAAAAACGAATAAATGTAGAATTATTATTTCATTTTATGCAAATCTTTTTTTTGATGAATGAAAGGATGATACAATTTTAAATGCTAGGATATTAGAAAATAATAGATGGAATTTTTTTTTTTTGAAAGTGCAGCAATATTTTCAATTGAAACTTTTTTCGTAAATTGGCACACTAAAAAATTAGAACAATGAAAAAAATACTTTTTTTGAGCTTAATTTTAGCATTTGTGGCATGTGGCAACTCGGCTAAAGACGAGGCCAAAGGTACCGAAGAATCAAACAAAGAAATTAAATCAACTGGTTCAAACAGCCAAACAGGCGACTGCGATGAGTTTCTTGATAAATATGAGGAGTGGGTAGTCGAGCTGATAAAAGTTTATGAACAAGCAAAGAAAAATCCGCTTGATTTGGAAAACACCGGAAGGCTGGTAGAGATTTCTCAGGAGATGGCCAAATGGTCGGAAGATTGGGCAAATTTAAAAGATTGTTCAGAAAATGCAGAATTTGCTTCAAGGATTGAAGAATTACAAAAGAAAGCCGAGGATGCCATGGGCACATTAAACGGTAATTAAAAAATTGTTTTCTTATTCCCCTTTTAGAAAGCAATAGGCCTGCTGTTGAGACAATAGCAGGCCTGCTTTTTTTCTTCTGTGGTTAATTGGGGTATTTTAGCATTATTATCTGCATTATTCATAAAAAATTCAGTTTCTGAATTTAAATTCTGGAAAATTCTGTAAAGTGAAACTTTCCTAATTTAGAATTTTGGGGCTCTGCTGAACAAATATTTTAATGCTATCTAAGATAGAGAAAGTTCTATGAACAGCTAAGTTATTTCCGAAGGTAATTTTATGATTAAGCCTTACTTGATTTTTATAAATTCCGAATTTTTTAGTTTCATTAAGGTTTCTGCCACTTTGTCGGATACTTGCAGAAAGCTAAAAATGCCCATAATACGTACAAAAAAATCATTTACAAAGTATACCATGGAGTAAGCACTGTTTTCAAACTCCAGAAGGTATAAATCATTGTAGTTGCTTTTTTTACCAACATAGTTGTTTTTTTGAATAATGTGTAAATAGCTGTTTACCTCAGAAATAAACTTCAGTGTTTGTTCAGTATCATTTTCGGCCAAATAATCAACTATCTCGAATAAGTCGTTTTTGGCATCAGATGTAAGTACTAGTTTCCTGTTTGCCATTAGTTTAAGTTTAATTCGTTAAGTTTCATATCAAGCTTTTTTTGTAATTGAGTTACAGAAAAATAGGCCATTTTGCCATTATTCATTTTTTCAACTCTCTCGCTTAGCATCTGATTTTGAACATCTTTTAGTTCATCAAAAAACAATAGATTCTCCTTTGCTTTTTCTTCGGCAGATTGGGATAATTTCTCTGCTTTTTTTTCTTTTGCTTCGGGTAATTCTTCTTTTTTCTGCCAATGCTCTTGTAAACTATCATAAATTTTTGTCAAAAATAGTTCTCTGTCTTTTGGAGGCAGTTCTAAAACAGATTTTAATAAATTTCTGGTTTCGTAGGTCATCTTTTATCTAATTGTTAAATAAAACATTTAAGGGATCAAAATCAAAATTAGTAAATTTTTTTATAGTATTCCTATTATTCGAAAAAAAAATATCAAAATAAAACGAATTAATTTTATTTCGAACCGTATATTTAAGCTAACATGGGTTAATTTAGCCTGCATTATTTATGAATATTTTAGTTTATGAATAACGCCAGAAACCCCAAGCTGGTGAAGCATTCCGATATAGCGTTTGGGGTTTGTGCTTAACTATATTCTCTCGCAACGGAAGATTATGAAAATGCTAAGAACAACTAAGTCCTATGGGTTGGTAATTATCCGGTTTAATTATTCGAAATTGAATTGGTTTTCCTAAAATCCCGATTTTTTCGCATAAAAATTGTATTGTTTTTGCAGCTAAAATGCGTAGTAGTTGTTTGATATACTTGTTTTTAATCCAACAGAGAAGTATTTTGTGTTGTCGTAACCTGTAGATCTATGAATATAGTAACCACCAAAATACTGCAAATTTGTTTTTTTGTTAAATAAATAGGCAATTTCGACCCTGGTGTTGCTGGTACTTTCATCAACATCCAGAAATTGTTTATAGGTGTAGAGTAAGGAGATTGGTTTGTTTTTGGCCAAATAGCTATTGTAAAGAAATGTAAACCGGAGATTCCGATAGTCTATAATGCTATGTATCAGAAATTCAGAAAAATTATTTCCAAGCGGGTGTGCCAAGGCTTCGTTGTAATGATTATAAGTTTGTATGCTGTCCTCTGAATCGTATATATTTTCGAAAGCTTGGTTAAATTCAACCCGAAAACTGATTTGAAGTTTATTTATTCGATTATTTGTTATATCTGGAATGAAAAAACCTGCCTGATAAGCTGTTTGTGTTTTATCATATCCATCGATAGCAATTTGCGAATATATTTTTACATAAGATTTGATAAGCCACTCTGCATTCAGTCCTAAAAGTGCATTGTTTTCATTTTCAAGACCATAAAATGCTATTTGTGCCAAAGGAAGGGGAATAAAAAGTGGCCATGGATATGTTCGGCCCTCATTGTTCATTGTTTTGTAGTTAATAGATTGAAAGAACAAGAAGTTTAAACTGCTAACCGGCGAGTATGAAAGCAGCTGTATTGCAGCATTTTTTTTATAATGTTTAGCGTAATATTTGTAGTAAAATTGGTTATACTCTGTCCAGATGGCCGAGTACTGCCAATGTCTTTTTGTATAGTTTATTTTTATAAATGGGTAGGAGAAAGATGCATCCGATAAAAGCATGCTTCTATATCCATTTCCAATAAAATTTTTGCCGTGTCCGAAATGTACAACAATATTATTTCCGATTCGGGCCAAAAAAACAGCCTGCGATTGTGAAAAATCGTGTTGAGTTTCTTTAAATATTTTGGTGGCTCCTTGGCCCGGTGCTACCAGGTGTTGTTGCATATAGGCATTTATGTAATCTGGAAAAAGCGCCTGATTCTCATAAAATACAGATTGAAAGGCAATGCTATTTCGCAAAAGAAACTTTATTTGTATTCCTCTGGTATTTTGATAGTAATTTACAGCGGTATTAGAAGAATACATTTTTTGATAGTTAATTAATGGATTTACTGCAATATAGTAATTTTTATGATTTACAATGGCTAAATCTTCATCGCAGAGTTTTTTAGAAAACCAAAATTTTCTTTTGGAGTTTTCAGGAAAATCAAACGAATCCTTAGTAATGAAGAGATAATCTCTATTGGCTGAAAAAGGATACTGAAGCAGAAATAATTTTTTCTCTAACTCAATGTTAGTGTGCTGATTAAGCGGTTCTTGCGCCATTAATGTAAGAAATGGAGAAAGAAGTAATCCAAGGGTAAGGAAAAACATCAGCCCATAAAAAGAACCAAAGGTGCCATTGCGTCCTTTGGTTCGGGTTGATGTCGTAAATAACGCTACAAATTCCGACATTCAAAAAGAATTATTGATGTTTTTCTATCATTTCCAAATACTTATTGCGCAAAATATGAGCTTTATCAATAGAACAATTACAGCCGTAAACACGCACAGTATAGAATAGTGTGTTGCGATAATAAATTACCGCTTGGGCGGCATCAAAATTATAATCAGATAAATTACTTCTCGTTAGATTTGTTAATTTACGAAATAATTCCCAACTAAGCAAGCGCGGAATAACCAAATAATATGTATGCTCCATTTCCTGGTCTTCAAAAATATTTTCGTCTATAGCTTTGAGCACAAAAAACTTTTTTAGTTTGGTTAAGCCAATGCCTCCAAATTTTCTGTCCCTTTCAAATTCAATTCCTTCCGACTGATAAGCTTTTTGTAGTTGCTCAATATGTTCGTAGTCTGCTAATCCTCTAATTCGAATAGAATGAAAAATATTGGTATTGATATGAATTTGAGCATCGTAGTTTTGAAATTTTAAATCGACAAATTTTTTGATTTTATAAGAAATACTCATAATATCTTCCCAGGAGTAGGCTTTTTTGGTAATAAAATAAATATCACCGGGCTTTTTTTCGGGATTTGGAAGATTTTCACCATGATATCCCGGAAAAGGTTTTTGATCTTCTACCACTAGGGTACCTGGTATAATTTTTGAGGTAAGTTTAATGAATCCTTCTTCTTTTAAAACATATCCAAATGAATCGAAAATTGCATTTTTATTCATAAATTTACGGTTAAATTATTTCTAAGACAATATACAAAAAATCTTTAATCTTTTAGTAAATAAGCAAAATTATGAAAACAAAATTTTTTTTATTTTTTATCAGTTTTTTCCTTGCCACATCGGTTTGTAATGCGCAGGTTAATAATTTATTGAATGCAGCAAAAAAGAAAGCATCCAAAACTGTTGAAAAAAGAGTTGAAAAGGAAACAGAAAAGGCTGTAAATAAGGCTATTGATAAAACAGTGGAAAAAGCTTCGGAAAAACTTAAAAAGAACGAAGAAAACGAGGAAACCGAAGAAAATGAGCCTTCTGAAGAGGCTTCTACTTCAACCCCCAAGAATAAGTCGAGTAATCAAGGTAGTGGTGGTGGAATTCTTGATTTAATGAATAAATATACCGGTGGCGAAAACCTGGTTTATGAGAATGCTTATTCTTTTACTGCCGAAGTGAAGTATTTGGTGGAGTCGGTTGACGAAAATGGTGAAACTGGTAAGGCTTATTATCGGAATTTGTTTGCCACAGGAAGCGAAAATATGGCAATGATTTTAGAAGATGCAGAAAATGAGACAGGAAATAAAGCTTCTGTGATTATTTTCGATCAAAAAAATCAGGTTACCATTATGATTAATGAAACGGAAAAATCGGGGATGGTGATGGGCTTAGGCGGCACGGAGCAAACCGAACAAACGGAGAATACCGAAGAAACCGAAAATGTTGAACCCGAAGAGGGCGAGGAAGTTAGTTTGAACTATAAAAAAACGGGTAAGTCAAAAAAAGTTTTGGGTTATACTTGTTACGAATATGTTTCTGCTAACGAAGAGTTTGAAACCACTGTTTGGACTACAACAGAGCTTAAATTTTCAGGAAATACTGGCCTTAGTAGAATGAATAATATGAATAGTTTTTATACTGCGGGCGTTTATCCATCAGGATTTGTTATGGAAATGACGCATATTAACCTGAAAGATAATTCCAAGTTAGTTACTACTGTTCAGGATTTTAATGAATCCAAATCGAGTAAAATCGATTTATCAAAATACCAGCTTATTAAAATGGGAACTAATTATAATAATCAGTAATTCTGGCTTAGATTTTTTTTTATTGTGGAAGTGCTTATAGTGGCACTTCTTTTTTTTTGCGCACTTAATTACTACTTTCGCATGAGAATTGTGATTTGAATTTATTGTTTATTTACATCAAAATGAAATATTTGTATTTTATTGTGCTTTTATTTTTAGGGGCATCGTGCGATTTAATTAATCAGGCGCATAAGTTTTCTGCTAAACAATACTTTAGGTATCAGGTAGAATCGGCTCATGTGGTTTATGCAATTAGCGGAATGAAAAAAGGAACCGAAGAATTGTTTTTTGACCAGTATGGCCTTAGACAGCTTAGAGTTTCGAGCAATCGAATTATGCTTGGGGCAGAAATGCGCGAAATGAAAACCGTAACTATTACCATAGCCGATTCGGTTTTTATGTTGAATTTAAACGACAATACCGGACGTGCCTTAAAAGATCGATTGTTATTTGATGTGGCCGATAGTTTGGGAACCAAAGATTTGGGTGCTGCTGATATTTTTTTGCAATCGAGAGAGAGCGGGCTAATGCTCGTTGGCTCTGAAAGATGGCTTTCAAAAGAGTGTCAAGTATATCAATTATCTGATAGTAGCCTAAAATTATGGATTTGGAATAATATTCCTTTGCGCATCGAATCCGAAATTCTTGGTGTAAAAAATGTGGTTGAAGCAACCAGAATACAAACAGAGTTAGCAATTCCAAAAAGTAAATTTGAAATTCCGTTGGGTATAAAAATATTAAATGAATAGCTCTATCCGGGCTTTTAAAATTTATTGATTTTTTATGTTAAAAGGCTAAGCAAATGCTTATTATAAAAAAAAGGTTTAGCAATTGCTAAACCTTTTTTAAAATTTTATTCTTTCACTATATCGAGTTCATCAATCAAATGTTTGGCACCTGCAAATTTGTCGATTACAAACAGCACGTATCTGATGTCAACAACAATGGTTCGCTGCAATTTTGGAATGTAGCTCAGGTCGGAGCTCATGGCTTCCCAGTTTCCGTCGAAAGCCAGGCCGATTAACTCACCATTGGCATTTAAGGTCGGACTTCCAGAATTTCCGCCTGTAATGTCGTTGTCGGTAATAAAGCAAACGTGCAAACTGCCATCTTTATCGGCATAAACACCAAAATCTTTGTTTACAAGCAATTCTTTTAATTTGGGGTCAACCACGAATTCCGGATTATTCGGATCTTCCTTTTCCAGAATGCCTTTGTGGGTGGTAAAATGCTCGTATACTATTCCGTCTTTGGCCATATAGCTGCTCACTTTTCCATAAGAAAGTCTCATGGTAGAGTTGGCATCCGGATAAAATGTTTTTTCGGGGAATAATTCCATTTGAAGGGCAACAAAAAGTTGGTTTAAACTATCCTTTTTTTGGCCTAATTGTTCAGTGGCCATATACACACCTTGATAATTATTTAAAAAAGAAACCATTAGGATAAAGCCGGGATCATTGGTTAATTTTTCCATTTTGGGCTTTTTCAGAAATTTTTTCAATTTTGCTTTGTCTGCGAATATACTTTTGGTATAGAGCTCGTTTGCATAGTTTTGTATATTTCCCTGGTAGCTTTCGTTTATTTGCAGCATTATATCTGCCTGTAGCTCTTTTTCAATACTCTGGCTATACATTTTTAACATTTTTACCAGAACTTCTTTGTCTACATTGGCATCAAAATCGGCAAAGTATTTTTCGGCTCTTTCGTTAAATTTTTCAACTCGTTTGTTAATGCTGTCTTTGTGCGATTTTTGTGCCAAATCGGCATATAATTCCAACGCATTATAGGCAAAAATAATGATATCCGAACCCCCAAAAATGGCTTCGTCTAAATAGGCCGAAACGAATTCGGCTTTTTGTGAAGCAAAATAGTAATAATTTAGTTCATTGATTATATCAGCATAACGTAATTTTAAATCATCCGATTCATCAATCATTTTTTGCATTTGTTGCTCAATAGCTTTTTTTTGTGGAATCAGGTTTTCAGAAATAATTCCTTTATTTTGCCCGATACTGTATTTCCAATAATTGCTGCTATTGGCAAATTTCGCCGAATATTTTAATTGTAACTCAGCGCTATTGTTCATATATTTTTTTAAAATATCCTGTTTGGCAGTTCTTACTTCAACCCTAACTGGATTTTGAATTTCGTGAATAATTTTAATCGCTGCCGAATGTAGATATCTGTTGGTTGTTCCCGGATAGCCCAAAATCATGGCAAAATCGTTTTCGTTTACACCTTTTAGGCTTATTTGCAGATGTTTTTTTGGTTGGTAAGGAATATTTTTTTCTGAGTACTCGGCCGGTTTTCCGTCGGGCGACATATAAACTCTAAATATCGAAAAATCTCCGGTATGTCTTGGATACATCCAGTTATCGGTGTCGTGGCCAAATTTTCCTATTGATTCTGGTGGTGTTCCAACCAATCTAACATCTTTAAAAGTTTCGGTTACAAAAAGAAAAAACTGGTTTCCTTCGAAAAAACTTTCAACAAAAGCCTCGTAATGGCTTCCTTCTGTAGCTTTTAGTTTAATTGCGGCCATATTTAGGTCCATGAGTTCGGCTCTTTTTTCTCCGGTTGTTGTAGTGTTTATCCCATTCATTACCTGTTCGGTTACGTCTTCCATGCGCACAAGGAAAGTGGCTGTTTTTCCCGGATTAGCTAGCTCTTCTTTTAGCGATTGAGACCAGAAACCATATTTGAGGTAGTCGTGTTCAAGCGAACTATGTGCTTGAATTTCGTCGTAGCCGCAATGGTGGTTGGTAAACAAAAGTCCTTTAGATGAAACAATTTCGGCAGTGCAACCGCCATAATCGAGCGATACTATTGCATCTTTTATACTTGCATTATTTACGCTATAAATATCGTCGGCACTAAGCTTAAAGCCCATTTGCTGCATTTTTTCGATATTGTACTTTTTTACCAGTGAGAGCAGCCACATGCCTTCGTCGGCAAGCATTATTCCCGGCCATAATAATGCTAAAATCAGTAATTTAAAGTTTTTTTTTGTAAGCATAATTCGTTGGTTTTAATTAATTTTTACATTTTCCACCTATTGTAAAGCGTTAAGATAATGGAAATAGAATTTGTATTTTGCTTTTCTTATCCAAAGATAAAAATTTTGCTTGAGAGAATTTGGAAATTTAAAAAAAATCAGTGAAAAGTACATTTTTTGTGATAGATTCTGAATCCAAGCCAATTTTTTACACAGCAATTGATTTTTGTTTCATTAGTGGACTTATATTTGTCGCATTTTTAAGCCATCTGGTGGCAATATTGATTACCTAAGATTTCCAGTACAAGCTCTGCTAAAAAAGATGGTTATCAATTTAGTTTAAACAAAGTTGCGCAACTGCATTGTTGATTATTAAATATTTCTTAACTATCCAACATGGAATATTGCAATAAAAAAGCCGGAAATATAGTTTTTCCGGCTTTTCTGCTGTTTTGTATTTAATTTATAAGGATGATAATATGATGTTTTTGGCTTTTTCAATAGCCTTTTGCACGCCATTGGGGTTTTTACCGCCTGCGGTGGCAAAAAATGCTTGTCCGCCTCCGCTACCATCAATCTCTTTGGCGGCTTCACGGACGATATTTCCGGCATTTAGTTTGTTGATATTCACAAGATTATCGCTAAGCATAATGCTCAGGTTTGCCTTGCCACTGTCGGTAACACCCGCAATAAAGGCTAAATTATCTATTTCGCCTTTAAGTTGGAAGGCAATGTCTTTAATATCGGCCACACTAAGGGAGTCGGAACTAACAGTGATAAAATTAACTCCTTTGTGTTCTTCTACTTGCTTTAGAAAATCTTTTTTGGCCATCATGGTTTTTAATTTTCTAAAATCGTCGAGTTGCTTTTGCAGTTTGGCGTTTTCTTCCATCAGCTTATCAACACTCTCAACAGCACTTTTAGTGGCTTTAAGTTTTTCTTCGATAGAAGAAAGCATATCCAGTCTTTGATAAATATAGTTTTCTGACTCAACCGATGTAATCGCTTCTATACGACGAATGCCTGCCGCAATGGCGCTTTCTTTTAAAATTTTGAAAAAGCCAATTGTTCCTGTAGATTCTACGTGTATTCCGCCGCAGAATTCAACCGAATCGCCAAATTGAATAACTCGCACAATATCACCGTATTTTTCGCCGAAAAGCGCCATAGCTCCCATTTCTTTTGCTTCGCTGATGGGCACTTCCCTATGTTCGTGAAGCTGAATATTCTCGCGGATTTTTCGGTTTACAAATTCTTCTACTTTTCGAATTTCGTCGTTGCTCATTTTTTGAAAGTGAGAGAAGTCGAAACGCAAATGAGTAGGAGCTACCAATGAGCCTTTTTGCTCCACATGTTCGCCCAGAAATAGTCTTAAAGCCTGGTGCAAAAGGTGTGTAGCCGAGTGATTGGCGGCAGTAAGCGCCCTTTTGCGCGATTCAACTACAACATGTAACTTGGCATCAAGGTTTTGTGGCAATTTTTCGGTGTAATGCAATATCAAATTATGTTCTTTTTGAGTATCGAAAATATCTACCTTAAAACCTTCGCACAGAATGTATCCGGTATCTCCAATTTGTCCGCCACTTTCGGCGTAGAATGGTGTGTAGTTAAACACCAATTGGAATACTTCCTTGTTTTTAACTCTTACTTTGCGATATTTTACCAGATTAACATCTGCTTCGAGGTGGTCGTAACCAATAAATTGTTCAATATTATCCCAATCGTCTGTTACTTCGATCCAGTCTGATGCTTCTGTAGCCGCATCGGCTTTTGATGTTGCTCTTTGGTTATCCATGGCTTTATCAAATTCGCGCTGTGAAACGATGAGTCCGTTTTCGCGGGCAATTAATTGTGTTAGATCCAAGGGGAAACCATAAGAGTCGTAGAGTTTAAAAGCATCTTTACCGTTAATAACCTGATAATTATTGGTTTTACATTCGGTTATTATACCGTCTAAAATTTGAATGCCTTTTTCGAGGGTTCTTAAAAATCCGGTTTCCTCTTCGAAAATAACGGCATGAACTAGTTTTTCCTGTTTTAGGAGTTCCGGATATGCATCGCCCATTTGTTTAACCAAAGATGGAACTAATAAATATATAAAGGGGTCTTTTTGGTTTAGGAAAGTGTATGCATATCTAACGGCACGACGTAAAATACGGCGAATAACGTATCCGGCTTTGTTGTTGCTGGGAACCTGACCGTCGGCAATAGAAAATGCAACAGCTCTGAGATGGTCTGCAATTACGCGCATGGCCACATCTGTTTCTTTTTTCTCACCATAGAAATTTCCGCTTAATCTGGCAATTTCTTGAATGAGTGGTTGAAAAACATCGGTATCGTAGTTCGATTTTTTACCTTGTGTAACCATGGCTAATCTTTCAAAGCCCATTCCTGTATCTACATGTTTATCAGGTAGTAATTCCAATGATTTGTCTTGTTTTCTATTGAATTGGATAAAAACAAGGTTCCAAATTTCAATTACTTGCGGATGATCTTTGTTTACCAATTCAGCACCGCTAATTTTTTGTCTTTCGGCATCATCTCTAATGTCTACATGAATTTCTGAACATGGTCCGCAGGGTCCGGTATCGCCCATTTCCCAAAAATTATCCTTTTTTGAACCCATTAGAATGCGTTCTTTTGGTAAATGTTTCGACCAAAGGTCAATAGCTTCGTCGTCGCGTTCGAGTTTGTCGTCTTGGCTTCCTTCGAATACTGTGGAATACAAGCGATTTTTGTCAATTTTAAGCACATTTGTCAGATAATCCCAGGCCCAGTCTATAGATTCTTGTTTAAAGTAATCGCCAAACGACCAGTTGCCGAGCATTTCGAACATCGTATGGTGGTAAGTATCATGTCCAACTTCTTCTAAATCGTTGTGTTTACCCGACACACGAAGGCATTTTTGAGAATCGGCTATTCTTTTTTCTTTTGCAGCCGTGTTACCCAAAAAAATGTCTTTAAACTGATTCATACCGGCATTGGTAAACATCAAAGTTGGGTCGTCTTTGATAACCATGGGAGCAGAGGCTACTATTTTATGTTGTTTAGAAATAAAGTAATCTAAAAATGATTGGCGTAATTCTTTGGAATTTATCATATTATATTTTTTTTTGAACTTTTTAGATAGCAAAAATAATCCGAATTTGCCATATACTCAACACATTTGTTCGCTTTTTGAAAAAAAAATAATCTTTTAGCAATAAATCTTATTCACAATTTATTCTTTTTGAGTTCAAATAAAAAAAGATATCGCGTAATTGGTTTATTTATTCTTGTTAAAGTACTGGAATATTGATGTTTAGTAAAGTAGAAAAAAATATTTAAAATAAGTAGTAGGGTCGGTAGGGTTTGAAACGGTTTAATGTAAAATGAAATTATTTACAATGATTAACTTAAAAATGAATATTATGAAAAATCGAATTTTTAAATCCCTGGTTTTGTTTGTGTCATTTTCTTTATTAATGGCTGCTTGTAATCCTGATGAAGATGTAGTGATTACGAAAGATGAAATTTCAATGATTCAGAGTGATAATTACGAAGAAGCTTTGCTCGATGATGTGGACGAAAGCACTGATGCTATTGTTTATGACCTAGACCAGAATGATTATGAACAAACAAGTTTAAAATCGACCGTTTGTTACACAGTTACTGTAGATAAACCCGATTCAACACGCTTTCCGAAAACTATAACGGTTGATTACGGCGATGGTTGTAGTGTAGTGATTGATGGTGATACAATTACCAAAAGCGGTGTAATTACTATCGTGATTACCGGAAGGTACTCATCGGCAGGAGCTTCACGCACAGTTACTTACACTAACTTTTTTGTGAATGGAATTCAATTCGAAGGCACACGTACTCAAACATCTTTGGGCGTTGATGAAAATTTAAATTACAGTTGGACTGTAACTTTGATTAACGGACGAATGATTTTTCCTGATGGCACAACTGTTGTTCGCGAAGTATCTAAAACGCGCACTTTGGTAACGAACAAAACTATGGTTAGAGTAGACGATTATTGGTTAACTACCGGTACAACAAGTGGAATAAATTACCTCGGCGAAAGTTTTTTGAAAGAAATTGTTGATCCACTTCGTAAGAATTATACTTGCAGATTCATTGTTAGCGGTTCCATGGAGATTACTCGCAACGACTTGGTTTACACTATTGATTTTGGCAATGGCACTTGCGATAGAGCGGCTACGATTACCAGAGATGGCGAAACTGTGAATATTACCTTACCCTGGAATCATAATATTGAATAATGGATTCGTGTTAGTTCTCTTAGATAATATCATGATATGCCGGCCAAATGTGGCCGGTTTTTTTTGTTTGATTTGAACCTGAAATATTGTTAAGCCGAGCTATTTTTGTTGATTGCATTGTACTGTTTTTATTGTTGGCTGTTGTGGAAAGGGCTTTTCTTGTAACGAATGTTTAATTAGCCTGCCCCTTCGAGAATTGGTATAGGCTAAGATAATTCTGGGGCATATTGTGCAAAGTTGTTTTGTATGCCTTGATAGCGGGCAACTATATAACCTGTAGTCATTTTTTTAATAATTCTATCGTTTAGTTCGTCAAAAGATTTTGCTTTTGTAGAAAATATTTTTGCAGGCTCTTGCCTGCTTTTTTTAGAACTTTATGCGCGTAGTTGCCTGATTAGCGTCAGCCTATAAGACAACTGTCTGAGCCGAAGTCAGGAAAAAGTTAATTATCCAGCTTGCGCTGTCCTTGCTTTAAAACTTTGAAAGTATTTCTTTCTCGCTTTGCCCTGTAAAATATTCTATATCTTACCTCCATCAAAAGTTGCATTTATTAGTTGAATTTAGGTACTTTTTTTTATAAATTGAAGGGATGTGTAATAATAAATAGGTTTATTAGACTGCATTTTGCATAAACATTACAAGATAGGAATCTAAATTGGATAAATTCCGACCAAATTTTTTGAACTGCGAAGTCATCTCGCTGGCAAATTTTGGGGATTTTTTTATTAAAGGCGATTTGGAACTTTAAAATTCGACTCGGTAAAAGAAATTTTATAAAAAATATCCAAATTTAGAACACCAAATGGAGAAAAACTGTTGGCGTAAATGGAACTGCTTCAGAATACAACACAAAAGATGTAAGTTTATTTCGGGGAACTCTGCTAAAGTTTTCGTATTTAATGTTTTTGTAATTCGTTAAGTTTAAAATACTGGCACCAAGTTCCATTTTCCAAAGGGGTTTTGATATTCTGTATATCAAGCTAATATCCAGTCTATTGTATTTATTATCATCAAAACTATCAATAATCAGCGGGCTAGGATCCGGAAATCCCGAGCCCCAAACATAATTAATACCGGGATAAAATGGATGCAAATCTAGCAGAGCTGCTAATTTTATTTCATGCCGTTGGTCGTGAAAAGCTCTTCGCCAGTAATCATCCTGAAAATAGGGGAAATGCTCTTGGGTATAACTGAGTGTATATGAAATCCAGGCAGAGCTTCCTCTGTAATTTTTTTTCAGATACAAGTCCATACCATAAGCTCTTGATTTGCCCTCAGCATGCAATTCATTATTATTTATCATCAAGTATCTTGAATGTCCTTCGGTGTTTTTTAGAAAGAATTCGTTAAGAATCTGAAAGCCATTTTTTTCGAATTTTGAACCAAAAACCAGATGTCGTGAGCTTAGCATGGGCACGTTTTCTAAATCTGCCAGCATCCATTGGTAATAAACATTGCCTAGTGCATTAATTATTTCGTTTTCTTGCAGAATTTGTGAATAAATTCCCCCCGATAAATTGAAACTAAAGTGTTTTATTTGGTAACTTAAAGAAATTCTGGGCATCCAAAAGTCTTTCTGAACCGAAAAAACATAGCTTGTTCTAAGTCCTGTTTCTATTTGTAAAGAGCTGTCAATATTAAATTTATGTGTAAAATGAAGAGAAAATTGGTTTGCTTTTTGCGAAGAATCAGTTTGAAAGCTCTGGGCTTTGATTTCGGCCTCGTAGTTTGTTGTATGGGTATTAAATTCAGCCCCCCAAATCCATTGCGAATTTTTGTCGAACTGAGTAGTATTTAAATAACTAATGCTTTGTTCTTGTAGTTGAGTATTCAGCGAAATATAGTTATCAAGGATTGTTTTGTTTAGTTTGGGGCGTTTAAAAATAATGCTATCTGTTTTTGTTCGATTTAAGTTCGACTGTGTGATTAAAAATTGATGTTCATTACCATTTTTATCCGTTTGTCGGAAAAAGAGAGAACCAGCTTTTTGTTTGTTTATCGTTTGTTGATTTTTAATCAATAAATAATTTTTTTGTTCCTCATTTAAACGAAAATCAAAAACATCGTTACTTGAATAAAAACTGGCATAATAATTATTTTTCTCGTTTGTTTTTCCGGCAATTCTCAGATTGCAGTCCCTAAATCGATAGTCCGGATATATTATAGCATCGGCAATGGAAGAATATCTATCGGAATTATAAAATATATCCGAAATTTTTTGGGGTTCATATAAATCAAAATAAGTAGTTCTTGCAGCAAGACTAAGATTAATATTTTTTGCCAGCGGAAACGAATATAATCCAGTAAGCGTATTATTATTGATATTTAGTTTAATATCATGATTTTTGTTATTTCCGGTGTTTCCAGTAATATTTACTATTCCGCCCACAGCATTTCCATATTTGGCCGGATAGGCAGCTTTAATTATTTGCATATCTTTCACCAAAAATGGATTTACTGCACTTATATTATCGTTGAAATTATAATTTCCGAAAACCCTGAAACCATCGAATTTTAGCGTACTTTGGCTTTTGTAGTTTCCCCAAATAATAAGGTCCGACGAATACTCGCCAGAAGCTAAAATTCCAGGTTGAAGGCGCAAAAGATTGAAAATGGCATTATCCCCATTTCCTGGTAAATAATTGGCCACTTGTGGATTAATTCTAATTACATTCGATTTGCTACCACTTTCAGTATTGTAATCAATTAACTTTAGATTAATTTGTACCTCGTCAACAAGTTGCATGGCAGGAATTAAAAAAAAATTCACATGGCAGGGAATCCAAATTGTAGTGTCAAAAGCTAAATAGCCTAAATATTGCACCTTAATTCTAAAAATGCTGTCTAAATCAGATACAAAAGAAAAATATCCGTTTTCTGTGGATAAAACTTGTTGATTATTAATTTTTAAGGCTGCAAATGGGAGAGATTCTTTGCTTATAGAATCGAAAATAGTTCCTTCTAATCTGTAAGCGGATTTTACAATCTCAGGTATTTTTTTTTCGTAAATTAAAAATACTTTTCCACTTTGCTCAAAGGTAAGCGATGTAGCTTTTAAAATCTCTGTCAAGGCAGTTGGAATATCCTTAGATGTTTTGTTTAAAGTAATTAAATATTCACTAACTTCTGCGTGATTAAATGAGAATTCCACTTGGTAATTGTCTCGTAATTCGAACAATACCAAATGCAGAGGTTTATTAAAGGCAGAAACCACAACACCTTGTGAAAAAGAATATTGTGGCAATAAACCAGTAATTAAACCTATGATAATGAAAAGAAACTTTTTATGGTGATTCAAATATTTGATATTCATTTGGGTTAACTTGTTTATACGTTAAACCTAAAGGTTTACAAACGATGTTTATAACGAATTGCGGATTTTGCAATTTATCGAAATTTCCCGAATAGTTAATATTTAGCTTTTCCGGTACATCAATTTTTATTCCATATTGCCGTTCAATCTCTTGAAAAACCTGATAAATTGATTGATTTTCGAAGGCAAACTTATTTTCAATCCAGGCATTTACAGACTTTTCTGTTACCGTATTTGTCGTAGAAATAAGTGTATTGTTTTGTAAATAAGCTTGTTGCCCTTTGCTTATTTGTATTTTTTGCTCATTGTTCATTACAGCGCTTATTTGTACTTTTCCGCTAAAGCAGCTTACTAAATATTGATTTTCTCTTGCATAAATAGTGAAAGTGGTTCCAAGAACAGTGGTTTTAGCATTTTCGGAAATTACTTCAAATTTTTCGCCTTTTTTTACTTCGAAATAAGCTTCTCCTTCGAGTTTAACTGTTCTATTGGCAAACCACCAGTAAGGTTTGTAGCTAAGAGTGGTTTGAGCGTTTAAGGTAACTTTCGATTCATCGGGCAAAGGAATTGTTTTTCGTTGCGAAACCGGAACGTTTATTGTTGTTTTATAAGTACTTAGAAAGGCTAATAATCCAAAAATCAGCGAAATTCCGGCCGCCGCAGCATACCATTGAACTTGCGGTATGAAAAGATGTTTGGCTTTAGGTTGTTGCATCAAAGGTTGCATTTTTGCCCAAACATCTTCTTTCGAAGTAGTCCATTCTATTTGGCCTTTAGTTTCCATCATTTTGTTTAAATCTTTATCTTTTTTAGAATTATCGGTCATCTTTCTTTTAGTTTCAAATTTAAAAATGCCAATGTTTTGCTCATTCTTTTCTCTACTGCTTTAATGCTGATATTTAGTCTATTGGCAATATCGCTGTAGGTAAGTTCATCAATTCGGCTCATTAAAAATGTAGTTCTTTGTTCTTCTGGTAATTGCGTAAGCGCAATTTCATATTTCATTTTAAGTTCGTTATATTCAGTTTCGTTTTCCGTGTGTTGTTCGTTCCAGCTCCATTTAATGGAGTCTAAGTATTTTTGAGCTGTTTTGCCTTTTCTGTAGTTGTCTACAAAAATATTTCCGGCCAATTTGTAAAGAAAACTCAGATTTTTTTTTTCTTCGAAATCGGTATTCTTTTGCCAAAGTGTCATAAAAGCTTCCTGAGCAATATCGGTTGCCTCGTCGGTATTGCCATTTCGATAATAAACATAGCTCCTGATGGAATCAAAGTATTTATCGAACAAGTATTTAAAATCTTTTTCTGTCAAGTTGATCGTATTGATTATTTTGATTCATGCTTTATACTCTATAACCGTTAAGAAATGCTTATACCCTACTTAAAAATATAAGTATTTTATAACACTATTGTCCCTGTAAATACTTTTTCTGCTGGCCCAATTAGCCAAATGTTTGAAAAAGAATTGTTTGTAGTTTCAAATTTTACTTTTAAATCCCCTCCCAGCGCCTTTACATTTATTTGGGTAAGCCTAATTTTTCCAGAAATGTAAGCGGCAATGGCCGAGGCCACAATTCCGGTTCCACAAGCCAAAGTTTCGTTTTCTACGCCTCTTTCGTAGGTGCGAACCGATAATTCTTTGTCATTTACATGCACAAAATTTATATTTGTACCGCCACGCGCCTTAAAAAGTGGGCTGAATCTGATTTGTTTTCCTTCCGTATAAACATTCGTTTGGTTTAAATTTTCGGTAAATTTAATATAGTGTGGTGCCCCTGTATTCAAAAACAAGTTGTTTTCGATGGTTTCAGAATCATTTACATCGTTCATTTTTAAACTGATAAGTTCTGCATTTATTTCGGCCTCGTGAACACCATCCGGAGCAAGAAAAACAGTTTTTTGGTTGATAATGCCTAATTCGTTTGCAAAACGGATAATACATCGGCCACCGTTCCCGCACATCATTCCTTCCGAACCGTCCGGATTAAAGTATCGCATAAAAAAGTCGTATTGCTCATGGTTTTCGAGCAACATCAGACCATCAGAGCCAATGCCAAAATGTCGATGGCAGAGAAATGCGATTTGTGAGGTATTAAGATTTATGTCTTGTTTGCGGTTGTCAATCAGTATAAAATCGTTTCCAGCTCCGTGATATTTCGAAAATTGTAAAGTCATGATAGATTATTAATTGTCTGAATTATTATAATTGACGGGCGTACTTTCGTTTGCGACCCCATTGAAAGGCTATTCCGATAATTATGAGCAAAATAATTGGGAGGCCAACATTCAAAAACTGCCAGAAAAATTTTTGTTCTGCTATTTTTTTCTTATCCATTGGCCTAAGCTTAATTTCTCGGTTACGTGTATACATAAAGCTTTCGTCTTCGGCAAGGTAATTTATGGCGTTGAGTAAAAATTGGGTATTTCCTTTAAAAATTTGTTGACTATAACGATCGAATCCAAGCGGATAGGGTTTTGCTTCGGGCGAAACTAAATTTCGAATTATATCGCCATCCGAAATAACTATAATTTTAGCATTTTTGTTTATTGTAGCTTTTGTAAATCCTTGTTTTTCAACCGGTGCCATGCGGTTTTCGAATAATGAACTAAATTTTCCTTCGAGCAAAACGGCCACCGGAAGGGGTTTGTGGGTAAAGCGATTTTTGTCGGGCGGAATATTTATATCCTGAAACGAGATGGGCAGAGGCGTTGCCGAAATTTTCGACATTGGCGATGTTTCCAATAATACTGTTTTCTTTATGCCGGGGGTTTTGTTTACAGTATCGATGGTGCTTATAAATTCGGTTCTGATTAAATCAATATATTTATTTATGGGATGATTGTTTTGACTTACGAGCATGGGGAAAAAGTACCAAGGAAACCATTTTATTTCGGTTTGATTGTTATAGCCAATTGTGCTCAATCCAATTCTGCTGCTGCGCAAGTCTTCCACCAAATCTGCATTTATTCTAAGCCCGTATCTAAAAATTAAATCATCGAGGTTTACCGACAAAGGCATCGCAAGCGTAGTTGTTTGATTATTAAGGCTATCCATGCGTACATTTACTCCTTCGAGTAGAAAAAGCACACTTCCACCCTGCATGATATATTGGTCGAGTACGTATTTTTCTTCGTTGTTGAAAGGATAAATAGGAGAAGCTATTAATAGCGCCTTATAATCATCTAATTGGCCTAACTGTCCTATTAGGCTGCCACGGTCAATCTGGTAATATTCTGCCAGAGAGCTACTTATTGAAAGAAGTTCGGTTTCGCTTAGTTCTCCATGTCCTTCAATAAAAGCAATTTTATCGGTTTTCGAACGAATAATTTTTCTTATGGAGTTAGTTAATTCGTATTCTAGTGCTTGTATAGATTGATTAATGTTTTCTTCGCTTCCGGCCAGATAGCGGTAATCGGATTGCAACAAATTTACGCCCAGCTTTTTATCGCCATAAACAACAACCGCTGCTGGAAAAACCATTGTTTCGGAGCTTTTTTCAAGCCCTTCTTCTTTTATTTCGATAGGAGTGATTCCTAATTCATAAAGATATTTGTAGAGTTTAAAACGTTCTTCTTGATTTGATTTTTCGGTTGGGTTAATAAATTCGAATCTGATATTTTTTCCGGCTAATTGCTTGTATTGCTGTAACTGGCTTTCCAGCTCTCTTTTAAGCCTTTTAAACGGTGCAGGCATCGTACCTTGAAGATAAACTCTTATTTCTAGTGGATGTTCCAGATTTTTTAATAATTCGATACTCGAATTATTCAGGGTAAATCTTTTTTCTTCGGTTAAATCAATTCGAAAAGATAAAAATTGGGTTAAATAATTGATTATGAATAATGCAGATAGAATAATCAAAGCATTTATCAGTTGCTTTTGTTTCGGACTTGAATTTATCATAATAAAATGGCTTACCAGTGTTTACTTTTAAAAATGATTTCTGTAAGATAAATGAAAAGGAAAATTACGCTAAGGAAATAAACCAAATCGCTAAAATTGAGCAATCCTTTGGATATAGAAATATAGTGATAGTTAATTCCCATATATGCAATTATTTGAGAACTTGCTCCTTGTCCAAATAATGTGGCCAAAGCATCAAATCCTAAATAAAAAGTAAAAGAAATAATAGCTGCTAATATGAACGCAATGATTTGATTATCAGTTAATGAAGAACAGAATACGCCAATTGCAACATATATGGCTGCCAGAAAAAACAAACCAATATAGGAACCAATCGTTGCACCTAAATCCATAACTCCCACGGGCTGCCCAAGAAAAAACACGCTTAAAACATATATTAATGTAGGCATGAGTGCTAAAAATACAAGGCTTAATCCAGCCAAGTACTTTCCTAATATAAATTGCAGATTAGTAATGGGTTGAGTAAGTAAATACTCAATGGTACCAAGCCTTTTTTCTTCGGCAATTAATCGCATTGTGAGTGCTGGAACCAAAAATAGAAATAACCATGGAGCCAGCAAAAAGAATAATTCGAGCGAAGCATAGGCATTTTCGAATAAATTGTTTTCTCCGGGTAAAATCCATAGAATCAGACCTGTAATAATCAAAAAAACGGCAATTACAATATAACCGGTTAAGGAGCTAAAGAAGCCGTAAATTTCCTTTTTGGCAAGTTCAATCATTGCAATAGTTTTAGCTTTTCAATTGGCGTAAAATTAATAAAATTGTTTCAGACAAACGAAAATATGCTCAAGTTCGATAAAAACAATTTTTTTTGAATTAAGCTTGAAAGCAGATATTAAGCTTAGATATAAATTAATGAATTATATAAATGGAAAAATCTCAGCTGTAAAAATGATTTTATAAAGATTCATGCTTATTTACCTGCAATCAATTAATTGTAAAATATGAATTAGCTATAAAATAATTGAATATAAAGGTAGGCTATCTTTGAGAAAGCAACTTTTGTGTATAAAAAGTCGAAAACAAAAGCTTTGTGAAACAACTAAGCTTTTGTTTTCGGCTAAATTGTGAATGAAAGAATTTAGTTTTTTTTTTTGAAATAAAGCCGTTTTGTAATTTCGGCATAAACCAGATTATCCTTATCCGCTAATTTTATGGGAAAATCGATTTCCAGTTTATTTTCGGTTTCAAGCTGATTTTTTATTTGTGCAATTAATTCATCCGAAATTTCAAAATCGGCATATAAGTGCTTTTTGGCCGGTTTTAGATATTTGATAGAGGCAGATTTATCCCATACCACATATTCTTTTCCTAATATTTTTATTAGCATTACCATTAATATGGGGTCAATAGCTGCATACATAGTACCACCAAAAGTTGTTCCCACATAGTTTCGGGTTTTTAAACTATATGGTATTTTTACCTTGATTTTTTTAAAATCACGGCTAATGCATTTAATTCGGCCGCCACCACCACGATACGACGGCCATAAATTAAATAAAATTCGGTAAAGCGGTCTAGTCTTCATTTATCAATCCAGTTGGGATTAAATGTCCGTTTTCGTCGCGTTTTAGTAAATTTCCATCTTGGTCGGTATAACCAAAGAGTCTGTCTAATTTAACTTTGTATCTTTTTTTCAAAACTTTACGTTTTAATTTTAAAGTAGGCGAAAGTGCTCCATTTTCGGTTGTCCAGGCCTCGCAAACCAATGCAAATTTTTTGATAGATTCCGTTTTTCCAAGTGTTTTGTTTACTTTTTCAATTTCTTCTAGATACCTTTCTATCACTTTAGGATTTTCCAACAAATCAATATTATCGCGATAGTGAATTTTTTCCTTAGAACACCAGTCGTGCAAAAATTCATAGTTTGGTGAGATAAGCGTTGCAGCAAACTTTTCGCCTTCGCCAACAACCATAGCCTGCTCAATGAAGAAAGATTCTTTAAGTTTATTTTCAATTACTTGGGGAGCCACATATTTACCACCCGAAAGTTTGAAAATTTCTTTTTTTCGGTCGGTGATTTTTAAAATATTGTGTTCTAGTATAACGCCAATATCCCCGGTATGAAACCAACCTTCTTCGTCAACGGCTTCGGTAGTTTTTTCGGGACTTTTGTAATATCCAAGCATCAGGTTAGGTCCTTTAACCAGAATTTCGCCATCTTCGGCAATTTTAACGCTTACTTTGTCGATAATTGGTCCAACACTTCCAAATTTGATATATGGATAAATATCCTGATTAACAGCCACAACCGGCGATGTTTCGGTAAGTCCATATCCTTCGTAAACATGAATATTCGCTGCCCAAAAAGTACGGGCCAAGCGGGGCTGCAAGGCAGCACCACCTACAATTACGTATTTTACGTTGCCGCCTAATGCATCGCGCCATTTCGAGAAAATAAGCTTATCGGCAATGGCTAATTGTTTTGCATACAAGGCACCATTCTCGTTGTTTAGTTCAAATTTTAGAGCCAACTCAACTGCCCAATGGAATAGTTTTCTTTTAATACCGGTGAGCGATTTACCTTTCAAAAGAATTCGGTCGTATATTTTTTCGAGTACGCGGGGTACCGAAACAAAAATGTCGGGCTTAATATCTTGCATATTATCTACAATGCTATCAATACTCTCGGCATAATAAACGCGTATACCTTTATATTGATATAAATAATTTACCATACGCTCTAAAACATGGCAAAGCGGCAGAAAACTAATGGCTTTGTCGCCCGATTTTGTCGGCAACATATTATAGGTAGCCTCCACATTACTTAGAAAATTATTATGCGAAAGCATTACCCCTTTAGGTATACCTGTAGTTCCGGAGGTATAAATAATAGAAGTTAAATCGTTGGTCTGAACAGTTTTTTTAATTTCTTCGAGCTTTTCGGCATGTTTGTGCGCATTTTCTTTTCCTAGCTGAATAATATCCTTAAAGTTTTGTGCACCTTCGATGGGATTAAAGGTATAAAAACCTAAAAACTGTGGCAATTTTGACACAATGGGCAATAGTTTTACATACAAGATGGCATTAGAAACAATAAGAATTTTTGCTTCTGAATGCTCTAATACAAATTCAAATTCTTCGGTGCTAATGGTAGGATAAATAGGTACGTGCACAACTCCTAGCTGCGCGGCACCCATGTCGGTAAAATTCCATTCCGGACGATTATTGGAAACGGTTGCAATTTTATCGCCTTTTTTCAAACCCAGTTCCATCAAGCCATAGCTAAAATTGTTTGCCATGTTCCGGTAGTCTTCTAAACTGAATTTTTCCCATTTTCCTTCTCTTTTTACAGCCAAAACATCGGAAACGTTTCCGTAAGTTTTTTCATAGTGACCTAATAAATCAAATATTCTGGTAGCTTCCATGGTTAAATATTTTTAATTGACCAAATATAATAATTATTGGAAATATTTATATGCCTGCATAGTGCTTTTTTTAATTTAAAATAAATATAAATAAGCTTTATGGAAATATGTTTAAAATACATCTAAATATAAACTTGCTAAAATTTGTTCAAAAAACGTATTGACACAAATTGATTTATTTACTATCTTGCGCATATTAATTTAAAATTTCAAAAATTATGGCAAGTTATTACAAAGTTATTGATGGAAAAAAATACGACGCAGGCTTAATTGAAGCAGCAGAAGAAGCAGTAAAAGGCCGCGGCGATGGCAGAATTTCTATGGAAGATGCCAAAGACCTGCTTGAGAAAGTGAAAGATGGCGACAGTTATACGGACATTGAAAAGGATACAATGGCTTATATCCGTGAAAATTTTAACTGGACTGAAGAGGCCGATGAGTGGTTCAGAACCGAGATTAGGAAATGGGCTGCATCAAAATAACCAAAAGAGGCTTCTTGAAAAAGAAGCTTTTTTTTATGTGAGATAGTAATACTTATAAAACTATTTTCGTTAATTGTAAAAAAGAACTAACTTGTTATAAAATGCTAAACTAAATACGTTATGAAAATGATTAGGAAACTCAGTTTATTGCTGCTCAGTTTGATAGTTGCCGGAAATGGGGCTTTTGCGCAATTCAAAATTATTGTAAAGTCTAAAAGTAATATACAACAATTGCAGTTACGTAATACCAATACCGGTACAATGAGCCAGATTCCAACTTGGAATAAAACCGGAGGGGGATTTTTATTGGCCGTTGCCGATTTAAATAAAACCGAAATTGTGGCATCTTCTTTCATGGAAATTCAGCTCTATAGAATTGATACCAAAGAACCTACCGATTGGATACAACTTAATACCGGTCAAAAAATCAGTTTAAGCGATTGTTTTGATATTTATGGCAATTCTGGCGCTGCTAAGACGGATGATATGGCCAATGTGTCGGAATTTTTCTCCAGTGTTTTTACAGGATATTCTGTTTCGGGTACAAACATGGTGGTAAGGGGCGCGAGTTCTAAAATCGATTTCGAAACCTCTAGTCCTAATTTTTTGGAAACTAACGAACTAAGTATATCATGGAAAGCCAGAGCCGAAATAGACAAAATTTTGCTGATGAATCTTACTACAAACCAGGTAGTTTGGCAAGCGGCGGCTGGTTTTAACGAAAGTAAAATTGATTATAATACCATTGCTAGCGATTTAGGCCCAAATGCATCTGAATTGCTTAAATTAGGCAACGATTACGAACTTCAGTTTATGGTTAAGAACGAGAAAGACCCTGTAAAACAAAAATTTAGTATTACGCCCGCTTATTTTAACTTAGACAATACCGCATCGGTATTATCATGGGAAAATTTAAATATCAGCTGGAAATCTATAAATGCTCCAGATTATGCATGGATCGAAGATGCAGAAGGAAATGCCGTTTGGGAAGCAGAGCAGCCAACAATCAGCAAAATTGATTTTGCTTTTCTTCAAAATCAAATGGAAATTTTTGAATCGGGTAAATATAAGCTCGTTTTAGAATACAACAATATTAAAGTGCCGTTTTTGTTCGAAGTATTTGCATCTCCCGAAGAAGTTGAAGAACTAAAAGGTTTTTTGGTTCAATAGTGATTTATTAATTTCTAGTTTTTTGACTTATACCCGATTCGCAGAATTTTTTTTGATAGCGATTCGGGTTTTTTTTCTTTAAATTTTGATTGATACCTAAAATTGACCGTTTAACCCGATATTTACCAAGAAAATTATTTGCTTTTAGAAACCTCACTGTTTATTTTTTTTCCTATTTTCGATTGTGTGGAGTTTCCAGAATTCTGATTCATAAACTGATTTGCATCTGATTAATGCGGTTTAAATTGTGTAATAGTTTTTAGTTGGTTTATAGCTAATTTCTTATTTTTATAAATCAATTATAAAATAAATGCACATGAAAACATCTTGGAGAATTTTATTTTTATTTGCGGGTATCATTATTTTTCAGGCCTGTGAAAATATTATTGCCGATAATTCGGTTAGTTTTCCGCCATCCGAAGATAATAACGAAAACATACTTTCCATGTCCGACTCTGCTAAGCTTATTGCCGATAAGCCTTATACCATGATTGCCGATTTAGGAAATGATGCCTATCTAAGCATAAAGTTTACAAATTTGAATATAGCCGACTCTGCTTATGGAAAAATTCCAATTTGGTTTTATTCAGAAAATACCGGATGGCAGATAACTGTCTATGATGAAATCATAAATCAACAAATATTCAAAGCAGAAGATGGTGGCCAAAAATATTTAAATATCCAATTTTTTTCCTGTGGCTTAAAAGGTGCCTGCAATTTGGAAGTAGAACTAAACGATGCAACGATTATTTATAAAACGCTTTTTTGGGAATAGTTTAGTTTTGCATCAATTTGCTGTATATTAGTTTTTTGTGTTCTTTTTTTGTTAAAATACTGACAAATATTCAAAAAAAAGTCATAATTACAGGTTTAAGTCAAAAAATGTATGACAAAATATCTACTTTTGCACTTGGTATCACATTTGATTAACCAGACTTAATTTAAACTAAATTAAAATAGTGCTAGAATGGCTAAATTAGAATTTTTAACTGAGCAATCTTTCAAAGAGAAAGTATTCAATTACGAAGCAAATAAAGAGTGGAAATACGAAGGTTCTGTGCCTTGTTTAATTGACTTCTATGCAGATTGGTGTCAGCCATGCAAAATGGTAGCCCCAATTCTCGAAGAATTACAATCCGAATATGGCGACAAAATCAAAATATACAAAATTGATACAGAGCAAGAACGCACATTAGCAGGAATGTTTGGTATTCAGAGTATTCCTTCATTACTGTTTGTTCCGGTAGATGGTCAACCACAAATGGCTGTGGGTGCATTGCCAAAAGAAACTTTTAAACGTGCAATTAAAGATGTTTTAAACGTTGATGTTCCAGTAGCATAATTTAGATAAGCTATGATATAGAAAAAAACGACTGTCGAAACCGGCAGTCGTTTTTTTTTATTAACGCGAATTTATTTATATTTGCCATCATATTTTATAAAAGGGGTGCCTTAATACTACGGGCTGAGAATATACCCATTGAACCTGATGCAGGTAATGCTGCCGCAGGGAGATGTAAGACGCCTCATTTTTTTTTAATCAATTAATTGAATGCAAGATGAAAAGAATTGTTTTTTTTCTGATGGCGCTCGTATTGTCTTTTGCAGTGAGTGCGCAAATTAAACTAAAGTTAAAAGTATGCGATTTTGAAAAAACACCATTACCCGGAGCCTCAATTATAATGAAAAGCAGTAATGAGGAATACTTCTCCGACAAAAACGGTGAATTAGTTCTGCTATTAAATCAAAAAGGACTGCAAGAATTTAGAGTGAGTTTTCTAGGCTACAAAACCTTTATTCAGAATTTGGAAATAAAAAGCGATACACTAATCGTTTTTGTAATGGATGCCACATCTATTCTTACCGATGAGATAATTGTAAAGGCAACCAGAGCAGGAAATCAGGATCCTTTTGCTTATTCGAATATCGAAAAAAAGCAAATCGAACAAAAACAATCTTCGCGCGATATTCCTTATTTGTTAAATCAAACAACATCTTTGGTATATAGCTCCGATGCAGGCACAGGGGTGGGTTATACCTCGCTGCGATTAAGGGGCTCAGATATAACCCGTATTAACGTAAGCATTAATGGAGTACCTTTAAATGATGCCGAATCGCAAGGTGTGTGGTGGGTAAATATGCCCGATTTTGCCAAATCTGTTAGTTCTGTTCAAATACAGCGAGGCGTTGGAACATCAACAAACGGAGCAGGCGCTTTTGGTGGGAGTATCAATTTTCAAACCAATGAATTAAACCGAAAACCTTTTGCAGAAATCAACTCAGAATATGGGACTTTTCAAACTTTTAGAAATAATATTACATTCAGTACAGGCTTAATGAATAATCATTTCGTGTTTGATGGCCGCTTATCCAAAATATCGACCAAGGGTTTTGTTGATAGGGCAAGCGCAGATTTGGAAAGCTATTACGCAACTGCTGCCTATTATGCCGACAAAACCATGATTAGGGCAATACATTTTGGCGGCCATGAAACTACTTATCAGGCATGGAATGGGGTCCCCAAAGTAAGGTTGCAGAGCGATACCGATGGCATGATGCGCTACATGGAGCACTATTTATATACGCCCGAACAAACGGCACAAATGCTGGAATCCGATGCAAGAACTTACAATTTCTATACTTACGACAACGAAATTGATAATTATTGGCAGAAACATACACATTTCATTTTATCGCACCAATTTACGCCAAGATTAAATCTTAATGCGGTAGCACACTACACCCACGGAAAAGGCTATTACGAGCAGTATCGCTCACAAGACCAATTTTCAAATTACGGATTGCCCGATTTGGCGAGTGCTTCCGGATTTATTACCCATAGTGATATGATTCGTCAAAAATGGCTCGATAATCATTTTTATGGAATAACTTTTAATACCGAATATCAAGGCTCTGAGATTAGTTATATTTTTGGAGGCGCTTGGAATCAGTATTTGGGAAACCACTTTGGCGAAATTATTTGGGCAGAATACGCTACCAATGTGCCCAAAGATTACGAATGGTACAGAAACAGAGGTATTAAAACCGATTTTAACCTGTTTTTTAAAACAAACTATCAGTTTAATAAGCATTTAAATATGTATGCTGATATTCAGTTTCGCGCGATTGGCTACAAAATATATGGTCTACACGACGATTTACGTACTTTGGCTACCGATACAATTTATCGTTTTCTAAACCCAAAGGCCGGATTTTTTTATAGGCTAAATAAGCATTTTAGCTTCTATTCTTCGTTTGCATTGGCGCATCGCGAACCAAGTCGCAACGAATTTCGAGATGCCGAAGGGCATGATATTCCTTTGCCCGAAAGTCTGTTCGATTATGAAATGGGTGCAAAATTCCAATCAGCAAAAATGAGTCTTGAGCTAAACGCTTATTACATGTATTATCGAAATCAGCTTATACAAACCGGAGAATTGAACAATGTTGGAAATGCCATTATGACAAATATTCCGGAAAGCTTTAGGAAGGGAATTGAGCTATCTGTGGGTTTTGAGCTTCCTGCTGGTTTTACTTTGAATGCCAATACCACTATTAGCAGTAATAAGGCCTTGAAGTTTACTGCATATACTGATAATTGGGATTATTGGAACAATCCGGAAACTGAAGAATATCAGAAAACAGCGTTCTTTGAAAAAAGTACCCTCATTTTTTCGCCTTCGCTCATAAGCTCAGGCAGTTTGAGCTACTCGGCACCTAAATGGTTAAACATTGTTTGGGATGCCAAATATGTTTCTCGACAATTTATTGATAATACCAATAGCTTTGAGCGCTCTATAGAACCCTATTTTGTAAACGATTTGCATATTATTTTTAGGTTTCCGCCAAGTATACTCAGACATATCAACCTAAAATTGGGAATATTTAATGTGTTTAATGTTGAATACGAAACCAATGCATGGGTGTACCGATATTTTTATAAGGGGCAGTTTTATGATATGGACGGTTATTTTCCGCAGGCTGGAAGGCATTATAGCCTAAGCTTGTCTATCAGAATTTGAACTATTATTCTACATCGATAAGATAACTTTTTGAAAAAAAAAGCTTGTTGAATAGGATAATAATTAGCAGATTTGTAAACAATATGAATAAAAAGTTATATCCGAAGGAAAATGCAAAAGATTCACTTATTAACTAATGTTTTTTTTGTTGTTTACTTCATTTTTTTGGGAGTAAATCAAGGTAATTCACAAACCACGTTAAATTCAAATTGTCAGATAATTGAATATAAGCAAGGTGTAATGGGCCAAGACCCTATATTAATTAGTGGATTGTTTTCTTTGCCATATACCTACCCATCAGAAGGAAATGCATTCTATTCGGATAGTTTTAATCTTTCGAAAGTTTTCATAAATAACAATATTTTTTCTGATGTTTTATTACGCTATAATGCAGAAGAAGATATTTTTGTATTGCGTGAAAAGAAAGCTAAAAACACTTTTAGATATATTATTCTAGGTAAATCAGTAGATTCGATATATTATCAGGAAAAATGGTTTATTGGTAGATATTTGTATGATGATGTTAGTCAGCGATTTGGGTATTTCGAAAAGATTAGTCACCAATCTTTAACATTTTTGCTAAAGTATAGAAAAATGGCTGATTTGAATACACAAGGGAAAAAGGAATATGGAGATTTATTTCGAGAAAATTTTTTGTTAGTTGACGGAAAATGGGCAAAAGTTAATACGAAGCAGGCATTTATTCGCTATTTTAAGAAACATCGAAAAGAAGTAAGGGCCTATTTTCGCCGGCACCATTTGTCATACAAATCATTGACATCAAAAGAAATAACAAATTTGTTAAAATATTGCAGTGAAATATCAAAATAGAGAAATATTAATTAAAAAACTTGTAGCATTCATATTATTTTTATTTGTAACAGAATGCACATATTCACAGCACATTCTAAATCAGAAGTTGCCATCATTCAATAATCAAAAGTGGATAGATTGGGTGGATAGTGTGCAGAAATATAGCGATTATAGGTTTTATTTTGAGAAGGACAGTATGCAAAATATTGTAGTAGAATTGAATTATGATTCTATATTTTGGATAAACAGCCTTGAGCATTTTTTGAAGAAAAATGATTTCTATTGTTTAATAAACCCGCAAAATCAGATTATTATTCTCAAAAATATAGAATTGGAAGCCCGTATAAGAGATGTTTTTTATGAGGTCGATTCTGTAAGCCAACATGCTATGCGTGAGCAAATAAATAGTAATTTCCAGCAACACGAAATTATTGAGAACACTGTTGTAATTGGGAATTCTTCGATTAAGTTAAATCGAAAAGTAAAATTTGCCGGAAAGATAAGCAACAGTAACGCCACAAAAGTTTTATCGGGAGCTACGATATATATAGAAGAGCTCGATACAATTTTATTGGCAAACCAATTGGGTCGTTTTGAATTTGAGCTGGAAAGAGGTAGCTATAAGTTTATGATAAGCGATCTGGAAGGACACAAAGAAAGCTTTAAAGTGCTTGTATATTCAGATGCTGCGGTAGATTTTTTAGTAGAAACAAACCAGATTTTGCTCGATGAGGTTTTAGTCCTATCAGACGAAAGGCAGTTGGTACGAAATAGTCAGATGGGGTTAGCCACAATGAGTTTAAGAACCGTTGAGCTGATTCCGGCAATGCTGGGGGAAAAGGATATTTTTAAAGTAAGTTTGATGCTGCCTGGCATACAATCGGTTGGCGAAGGAGGTGCCGGATTTAATGTTAGGGGAAGCCCTGCCGACCAAAATATGATATATTTGGATCAAATACCGATTTATAATACTTCGCATGCTTTTGGTTTTTTTTCTGCCATTAATGCAGATGCCATTGAGAATTTTGCCATTTATAAAAGTCAGATACCTTCGGAATACGGTGGCCGTTTGGCCTCTGTGATGGAAATAGAATCGCGTAAAATCGGAAACAAAGATTTTTCAATACGTGGAGGAATTGGATTGCTTACAGCGAATATATTGCTTGAAAAGGAGATAGCAAATAAACTTAGCATGGTGATGAGCGCCCGCAAATCCTATGCTAACTGGATATTGCCAATAATCGATAACAATGATGTTGCAAACTCAGAGATGGATTTTGCGGATTATCTGATATCCTTCAATGTGAAATTAAAACCGCATAGTATTTTGAAAGCAACTGGTTATTATAGTGCAGATAAGTTAAATTATGCCCAAAGTACACTTTACGAATACGAAAATAAGGGGGTTTCTTTACAATGGAAGTATCTTTTTAAGAACGATGGATCTAATGCTATATCTTTAACTCATGCAGATTATTACTCCACCGAGCAGAATACGGCCGATATTAGTGGTTGGTTTTTGCAGGATTATCATTTAAGGCACACCGAATTTAAAGAAAAGATAGAATGGCATTGGAGTAAAATACACCGCATTTCTTTTGGCGTTAATGCAGTTCTTTATCAATACGACAAAGGAAGCATTAATCCAATTAATCCCGATTATCTTTTTGAATCTATTGATTTTGGGTTTGATAATACATTTGAAAGTGCTTTTTTTACGGATTACCGATGGAATATTTCATCTAAAGCCGAAATTAATGCTTCGCTCAGATTAAATTCTTATTTTTTGTTAGGCCCTCAAACAATTTTGCAGTACAATAATAATCAATCATTTGAAGCATCAAACCTTAAAGATACCTTAATTTTCGAAAAAAATAAGGTGATTAAAACATATTTTCAACCTGATGTTCGCATTTCATTAAAATATATATTGTCTGATAATCATTCGCTTAAAGCAAGTTTTAGTAATTTGCATCAAAATAGTTTCATGCTATCTAATACCTTGGCAATATCACCTTTCTATAAATGGTATCCAATTTCCTTTCACTTAAAACCTATGACTGGTAATCAGTTAAGTGGCGGATACTATGCATTGTTTTTTCAGAATCGCTTAGAGTTTTCGGCAGAGGTTTACTATAAAACTGTAAATAATTTGGTTCAGTTTAAGGATGGAGCTAATTTAACTTATAGTATGTATATCAATGTCGTTTAGTTAAGTTAAACTCATAAGTGTTTGTAGTTCATAGAAT
>DYOH01000018.1 GCA_020720625.1 Acetofilamentum sp.
GGATAAAAAAATCTGCGATCATCCGTTAAATCTGCGTCATCCGCGTTCCAATTAATAATTTGCTTTGCAACAACTCAATAAAGAATTTGAAAATATGATTTTGGAAATAAAGAAATAGGAACGCTGAGCACGCGGATAAACGCTGATTTTCGCTGATAAAACAAAAAAATCTGCGATCATCCGTTAAATCTGCGTCATCCGCGTTCCAATTAAAAATTTGCTTTGCAACAACTCAATAAAGAATTTGAAAATATGATTTTGGAAATAAAGAAATAGGAACGCTGAGCACGCGGATAAACGCTGATTTTCGCTGATAAAACAAAAAAATCTGCGATCATCCGTTAAATCCGTGTCATCCGCGTTCCAATTAATAATTTGCTTTGCAACAACTCAATAAAGAATTTGAAAATATGATTTTGGAAATAAAGAAATAGGAACGCTGAGCACGCGGATAAACGCTGATTTTCGCGGATAAAACAAAAAATCTGCGATTATCCCTTAAATCTGCGTCATCCGCGTTCCAATTAATAATTTGCTTTGCAACAACAGAATAAAGGGATTGGAAAATAGGATCTTGGAGTAAAGAAATAGGAACGCTGAGCACGCTGATAAACGTCGATTCTCGCGGATAAAGCAAAAAAAATCTGCGATTATCCCTTAAATCCGCGTCATCCGCGTTCCAATTAATAATTTGCTTTGCAACAACAGAATAAAGGGATTGGAAAATAGGATCTTGGAGTAAAGAAATAGGAACGCTGAGCACGCTGATAAACGTCGATTCTCGCGGATAAAGCAAAAAAAATCTGCGATTATCCCTTAAATCCGCGTCATCCGCGTTCCAATTAAAAATTTGCTTTGCAACAACTCAATAAAGAATTTGAAAATATGATTTTGGAAATAAAGAAATAGGAACGCTGAGCACGCGGATAAACGCTGATTTTCGCTGATAAAACAAAAAAATCTGCGATCATCCGTTAAATCTGCGTCATCCGCGTTCCAATTAATAATTTGCTTTGCAACAACTCAATAAAGAATTTGAAAATATGATTTTGGAAATAAAGAAATAGGAACGCTGAGCACGCGGATAAACGCTGATTTTCGCTGATAAAACAAAAAAATCTGCGATCATCCGTTAAATCTGCGTCATCCGCGTTCCAATTAAAAATTCTCTTTGCATGAAAAGATTGATGAATAGGAAAATAGGATCTTGGAATAAAGAAATAGGAACGCTGAGCACGCGGATAAACGCTGATTCTCGCGGATAAAGCAAAAAAAATCTGCGATTATCCGTTAAATCCGCGTCATCCGCGTTCCAATTAATAATTTGCTTTGCAGCAACAAATTAAAGAATTGACAATTCAAATTAATAATTTTCAAAGTTAGTAAGGCGTTAATAATCAATAACAACATACATGAAACCGTGAATTGAAATTTTCAGATTATTTTGTACATAAAAGCTTTATTGACAAAGATGAAGTTATTGCCTTATTATTGAAAGTTTTTAATTTGAGATAGGTTGCGAAGGTATAAAATAATACAGAAAATGCTCGTAATCAGCATGATGTCGCAAATCTTAATTTACCAATCATAACGGATATATCGTGCAGTTGTGCCTGACAATAAATCCCATTCTGAAAGAAAAAAACCTAAATATTTTGTTCATAAAATACAAATTCATTATTTTAAGGAATAAAAAAATTGTCGCATAAAATCAAATAAGATAAACACGCAAAATGCATACCGTCAAAAGATGCCTGATAATGAGTTCCATAATCAATTTTAATTTTTGAATACAAAATGATTTACTTGGTACAATGAAAAAAAATGACGATGTGAAGTTTTATCTATTTATAGATTAGTTGTTTAATGGTTAAAAATGTTTGCTGCAGTGTATCTTAAAGAATCTTGAAGATGAGCCGAAAACAAGAATTAACAGACTTTAATAAAATTATATCGAAATTATGTTTTTGTAATAATCACCAAATTAATTTACTTATGAAAAAAAATATTATTTTCTTACTAGTGATTTTATTTATTGTATCGTGTCAGAAAAATTCCTGGGATGATGTGCTGCAAGAAAATTCGATAGAGGCATATTCAAAATTTATTGAGGAGAATCCGGAGAGCGAATTTTTAGAAATCGCCAAATTTAAGCTCGACAGTCTTCAAAATATGACAGATTCTTTGGCTTGGATTGATTCCAAAAATTTAAATACCGCTCTTGCATATCAGAATTACATAAAAGAATACCCAACAGGAAAATACCTGGAAGATGCTAAAAAAATGCTTCTAGAAACAATAGCAGTAGAAAAGTGGAAACAGATTGAACCAAAAAAATCGATTCCGGATATTTATCAATTTACCCAAGAATATGCCGGAAGCAAAATTTGTGATTTTGCACAAGCAACACTGAACGAAATGCTGAAAAAAGAGTTTAAAACGATGTACAAGGATGTTGTTGAGTTTATTGAAGGCATTTCAGTGGATAAAAATTATGTAGCTGTAGCACCATATATCGACAAACAATTGATTTACAACGATACAACTGCATGTTTCGGTGTTTCTGGTGAAGGTTGTGATGTAAATATACAGACAATTATTGCAGATAGTTCTGGTTACCAAAACACAAACATATATAGTGCCTTAACTTGTTTAGCAGAGAACTATAAGAACGGCGGATTTGAAAGAACTTATTATGATTTTGATGGTACAGTGCGGGAAAAAGAGTTTTTTGCGTATCAATTAAATTATTTGCCTGATGGGTTGAAAATTATTGTTTATGAAAGTTATTCGGAATACACCTTTACTTTTGCGCGAAGAAATAATAAACTCTACCTAATAGAAATTTTAGCTTACAACGAAGAAACGGATGTTTGAATAATGTGCCTCGCAAAAAGCAGTGCTTAATAAATATAAACTTCTCTGGCGATGGATATTCTTTCAAACGAACAAAAAATCCTGACAAACATCTGTTTGTCAGGATTTTAAAATAAGTCGGGGTGACTAGACTCGAACTAGCGGCCTCACGCCCCCCAGACGCGTACTCTAACCAACTGAGCTACACCCCGAGCTTTTGAGCCTGCAAAATTAATTGCTTCGCACGAAATACCAAAATTTATTCTATCTTTTTTTCAGATTTGTTTGTTTAATTTTGCTTCAGGCCATTCGTTTTGTAATATTGGCTCTTACAGCATCTTCGATATGTTTATAAAAATCGCTTCTCTGCTGAGCACTCAATTTTTTTTCGCCGCTGCTGCTTATTTTAAAATAATTTTCGACTATTGGTGCCAAGCTTCCAAAAATATCCGACGAAAATTCTACATGCACGGATGACTGGGTTACTGAATCTATCAAGGCCAGAATAGCTTCAATGCGTGGTTTCAGCAGAATATTAAGTTCGGCTATAAGTGCCTCTGTTTCTTCTGATTTACTTTTATTCTCAGGCAATGTTGTGGTCATGATAAATTCCAGATATTCTCCTTCTAGGCGGCTCAATAAATCTTGTGCTTTTAAGGCAGCTTTTTTTGCATCCCGGCTGGCAGCTATGATGGCAACGATAAAAAATACAATGAGGGCGGTTAGTGCGTAAACCCAAAAACTTATTCTCATAATCTATTTATTTACAGAGTCTTACTCCAGGCTTGAGAAATATTTCATAAATTGAGCTCTTTCGTAAATTGCCGGATTTTTCAAATTTTTATAACTCATCTTGCCTTTGAACGCCTGAACAGATTCGAAGTTCATTTTTTTCATCCATTGGCTTATTGCTTCATTAAATACATTAATCTGCTCAATTCCTTCCTGATACAACACCGATGCCAGTTGCACGGTGCTTGCACCTGCCAAAATTAACTTTATGGCTGCCACCGGGTCGTGCACTCCGGTAGTTGCAGATATTTCTTTCATGGCGGTTCGGCCATCAAGTAATCCTACCCATCTAAGCACCTTATGGTAATCGGTGTTATGACTAAAAACTGCGGCATTGCTCATTTCCATGTTTTCAGTATCGATATCGGGTTCGTAAAAGCGATTAAAGAGTACTAATGCATCGGCACCATGCGCCTTTAATTGCTCGGCCATATAGGCAAGATTGGTAAATTGATTACTAATTTTAACTGCAACCGGTATGTTTACCTTTTCTTTTACTGATTTTACAATATCAAAATAGATTTGCTCTAATTTGGCCGAAGGGATATTTGCACTTATCGGTATTAGGTGTATATTTAATTCCAGTGCATCGGCACCGGCATCTTTTATCTGGTTGGCAAAGTTTGTCCAATCGGCAGCCGAAACGCAGTTAATACTGGCAATAATTGGGGTTTTTACGCTTTGTTTGGCTAGCTTTATGTGCTCAAAATATTTCTCTAAATTATGGCTTTTTGTGTAGTTTGAGATGTAATCTCCTGCCTCTGAATAAGCGGGGCTGGTTTTCAACAATTCTGATGTTTCGTGCAATATTTGTTCTTCGAAAAGCGATTTTAATATTATGGCTCCTGCGCCAAATTTCTCCATCTGCTTTATTTTTTCTATGCTATTGCTTAACCCATTGCTGCTTACAATAATAGGACTTGATAACTGTAGTCCGAGATAATTTGTTTTTAAATTGTTCATGATGCTATTTTTTCTAAATATCGTAAAATTACAGATTTTTCAATTACAATTTCTTTTTTTTAACTATTGATGATAATTTCTTTCGCCGAAAATACTGCTCCCAACGCGCACCATGGTGCTGCCTTCTTGAATAGCAAGCAAATAATCGCCCGACATGCCCATCGAAATTTCTTTAAACGTACTGTATAATTCAAAATACTGTTGTTTTATTTTGTCGAAGCAAATTTTAAGTGCTTTAAATTCAGTTGTTATTTGATTTTCGTCTTCGGTATTACTGGCCATGCCCATTAAGCCGCATACCTGTATATTTTTGAGTTGTTTATACTCTTCCGATTGTATTATGGCTTCTAATTCAACGCAATTTAGCCCAAATTTTGTTTCTTCGGTGGCAATAAAAATCTGCATGAGCACTGGTATTACCCTATTGTGTTTAATGCCTTCTCTGTTAATGGTTTGCAAGAGTTTTAAACTGTCTACGGCATGTATCAGGCTAACGAAAGCTGCTATATACTTAACTTTATTGCTTTGTAAATGACCAATTTGATGCCACTGAATGTCTTTCGGCAATTGTTCATATTTTTCTTGCATTTCCTGCACTTTGTTTTCTCCAAAAATACGGACTCCGGCTTCGTAAAGGGCTAAAATATCGCTTATTGGTTTCGTTTTAGAAACTGCTACCAATGTAACTATTTCGGGTATCGTTTTTTTTATTCTCCAGTAATTTTCAATTAAATTCATTTTTTTTTGATACTTAGATAAATAATAATAAACTCACAGCCATAACCGCCATTCCGGCAATAAGTCCGTAAATAGATAAATGGTGTTCACCGTATTCCTGGGCGGTAGGTAACAATTCGTCGAGCGAAATAAACACCATAATTCCTGCCACAGCAGCGAAAATAAGTCCAAAGGTAATATCGTTCATAAATGGCAAAATGAGAAAAAAACCGATTAATGCGCCAACCGGCTCAGCCAATCCACTGGAAAAGCTTAAAAAGAATGCCTTTTTTCTGTTTCCGGTGGCAAAAAACAATGGAATACTAACTGCAATACCTTCGGGAATATTGTGTATGGCTATGGCAACGGCAATGGGCACGCCTAAATATGGGTCGTTGAGTGCGGCCATAAAAGTGGCAAGTCCTTCCGGAAAATTATGAATAGCAATGGCCAATGCCGAAAACAAGCCCATTTTAAGTAATTTTTTATTTTTTACTTCATCCGGAATATCCTCCACCTTTCGGGCTTCGTGCGGATTTTCCACTTCGGGAACCAATCTGTCTATGATGGCAATAAATGCTATTCCTCCAAAAAAACCGGCCACGGTAAGCCAGCTACCCATCATCTCGCCCTTTGCAACTACCAAACTTTCTTTGGCTTTAAAAAATATCTCTACCAGAGATACATAGATCATAACTCCTGCCGAAAATCCTAAGGAAATGGATAGAAACTTTGTATTGGTTTTTTTTGTGAAAAAAGCCATGGCACTGCCAATTCCGGTAGACAATCCGGCAAAAACTGTTAAACCAAAGGCAAAAAAAACGGCACTCCAATCCATATAATTATTGATAATTTATTAGTCGAATGGAGTCTAGCATAAGTCGAAGCTTTAGCCATTTGGAAATTTTATCGCTCTTATCTCTTTGAACTGCTAAAGAAACACCATTTTTCCATTCCACCATCAAAATGGGAATTGTATCAATTATGGTGTCGTTTTCGATTTCGAAACTTTTTGCAAATGCAAATTTGTTTAGTTCAGGGTATTGAATCTTTAGTTCTTTGCTGATGGTTTTTAGTGGAATGCTATCGCTTTTATATTTAAGTAATTTATTCTCCAGAAAAAATATTTTCTCATCCTTCGTTCTAATAATTTGTTCATTTTTTTCGTAAAGTTCTTCTAAAATTCCTGTGCGAAGTTCTTTGCTTAACGTGTTACTCAAATCGTTTAATTTATTTGCCAGTGCGCTGGTGTTATCGCGGGCTTGATGAACTTTAAACTCAGTTTTTTGGGTTATGGCAAAGAATTTATCCCACAAGGAATTGTCGGCCACAAGCGAATATTTTGGTAGTAAATTATTTAGACTATCTATTTTGTAATCGTCTATTTCTTTTCCTATAATAAACACCTCTATAAGCGAAAGTGTATCGCTAAACGTAGTTTTTATATTGATAACTTCGCTTCCGCTAAATTTTACATGCTCTTTTACAAAATTATTTGCCTGAGCATTGTATCTTGATTCCTGTATTACATCCCAAAAAAGTTTAGTTGATGGCAGAATTACAAGGATTACAAAAATTATCATGTATTTATTAAATTTTTTTTTCGAATTTTTTTCCATCAAATGTTTTACCGGAAATTTAAAGTACCTTACCATTACGAAAGTGGCCAAACTAATGAAAACGGAGTTTAAGAAAAAGAGATAAAAAGCGCCTAGAAAATAATTAAACTGCCCCGATGCCAAGCCATATCCAGCGGTACACAATGGTGGCATAAGTGCTGTGGCTATTGCCACACCCGGAATCACATTGCTTTTTTCGTATCTCGAACCGGCAATTATACCTGCAAATCCGCCAAATGTAGCAATAAGCACATCCAGAATTGTAGGTTTAGTTCTTGCCAACAATTCCGAACTTGTATCGGATAGCGGTGATAGCCAAAAATAAAAGGCCGATGTAAATAAACTGATAACAATGGCAATACCAAAGTTTTTGAGTGCTCTTTTCAAAATGGGCCAATCATTTGTTCCCACGGCAAGCCCTATGGCCAAAATTGGTCCCATGAGTGGCGAAATTAGCATGGCTCCAATAATTACGGCTGTAGAGTTGGTATTTAGCCCAATGGAAGCAATAAAAATTGAAGCTACAAGTATCCACGCCGAATGGCCTCTAAAAACCATGTCGCGTTTTATTCCTTCAATCGAACCCGAAATATCTGTTCCGTCTCTGATGCTTAGAATATCAGACAAATTTGCTTTTATTTTTGTCCATAATATTTTAGAGTCATGTAAAACAGCTTTTGGTGTAGCAAAATCTTTTTGTTCGTCTGTCAAAGGTATATTTTCTTCCATAAGTAAATCTTATGCAACAATATTACAAAAATTTCTTTATAATGATGAGTAATTATGCTATGAAATACCAAATATATTTACTATATTGCTTGTGATTTTTATTATAAATTATAAATCAGGATATGGATTCAAAAGATCAGGATTTAGTGTACCGCATAAAAAAACTCATTGAAGAAAACAAGGAGCTTACTGAGCAGAACAAAAAAATTAGCACCGAGTTCGAAAAAATCGAAAATGAATTGGAAAGGTATAAAAAGCTGATAGCCATAGTTCCGCAGGAATTACTTCCAAAAGATGTAATGGCTAATCTAAATGAGCGAACACTGCGTTTTAAAATGGCTACTGTTCTTTACCTTGATATTCAGGGATTAAAAGATATTGCTTCGGAACGAAATTCTCAGGAGATAATTGATGAGCTCGACGAAATATTCATTCATTTTAATAGCATTACCACCAAATATAAAATTCAGAAAATAAAAACCATAGGCGATGCATATATGGTTGCCGGTGGTGTTCCGGTAAAAAATATTACCAATCCCATAGATGTGGTGTTGGCAGCCCTCGAAATGGAAGAATACCTGAGCAACCTAAAAGAGCAGTACGAGGCCCAAAACAAAAAGTTTTGGAACCTTCGGTTGGGCATACATACTGGCCCTGTTACGGCCACTGCTTATGGTAAGAAGAAAATTTCATACGATCTTAAAGGTGATACCGTTAATATTGCCACACGTATGGCTGCTGCCAGTGATACCGGAAAAATTAATATCTCTGTGATGACTTTTGAACTTATTCGCGAATATTTTATTTGCGAATTTCATGGCAAAATTCCGGTAAAATATATGGGAGATTTGGATATGTATTATGTAAAGCGCATAAAACATGCCTATAGCCTTGATCGCAAAGTAGGACGGGTGTCGAACGATATTTTCAGGATAAAGTACAATCTTCGTCAGATTACTGATTTACAAGAGCTGGTTTTGGATATGCTCGAGAGAGAATTGCCGCATTATTTGTACTATCATAATTACAAGCATACCATAGATGTTGTAAATCAGGCTGAACTTATTGGCTATGGCGAAGGAGTAGACGATGAGGCTATCTTAATTTTGCGTACAGCAGCCTTATTTCATGATGCAGGCCATATTAACGGCGGTTACGATGGGCATGAATACCGCAGTACTGTTATTGCAAGAGAATGGCTTCCAAAATATAACTATACGGAGGAACAAATAGACCGTATTTGTGATGTAATCATGGCCACAGAGCTTCCTCCGCGCCCTGAAGGTAATTTGCTCAAGCGAATTATTTGCGATGCGGATCTTGATTATCTCGGCAGGAGCGATTTTATTCCGGTTTCGAATAATCTTTACCGGGAACTTAAAGCGCAAAGCAAAATAAACTCGCTCAACGATTGGAATAAAATGCAGGTAAAATTTCTGTCGAATCACCAGTTTTTTACCGAAACGGCCAATAAATTGCGCGAAGTAAATAAACAGAAACAAATTGATAGAATTTCGGACATTATTGTTGAAGATTTGGATGAAGCAAAAAAATTAGAAGAAGATTTTGAAAAACAAATTACCTTAAAAAACGATAAGTGAAATGATGCTTTTCGACTAATTTGTTGAAAATATTAACTTTAGACAACATGATAAATTCACTGGTAAAAAAGGAGGAATAATAGAAACAAAGTTCATTTTTCGATTCCATTTTTATTCCAAAAGCAATGGCTATATTTAATAGCTATCATGGTCAATAAATTATTGATTAACGAAACAAAAAACCTTGCACATATTTTTTTATGGCAAGGTTTTTTAGATATATCCTACATTATTTAATGAGCAATTTTATTAAAACAAAACCGCTTTTATTGCATTCAGAAAAAACTAAGCACAATGCTCGGTGTATCTTTAATTACTATTCATAGAGATTAAAAATTCTTCGTTGCTACGGGTTTTCGAAAGTTTATCGCGCATAAATTCCATAGCCTCCACAGAATTCATGTCGGCCAGATAATTTCTAAGGATGTACATTTTATTCAGGAAGTCTTTATCAAGCAGCAAGTCGTCGCGACGAGTGCTCGAAGCATTGATATCTACTGCCGGATAAATACGTTTGTTGGATAGTTTTCGATCGAGTTGCAATTCCATGTTGCCAGTACCTTTAAATTCCTCGAAAATAACTTCGTCCATTTTAGAACCTGTATCAATAAGTGCGGTAGCAATAATGGTAAGCGAACCACCATTTTCAATGTTTCTGGCGGCACCGAAGAATCGCTTTGGTTTATGCAAAGCATTAGCATCTACACCACCCGAAAGCACTTTTCCGCTGGCAGGCGATACAGTGTTATATGCACGCGCCAAACGGGTAATAGAGTCGAGTAAAATAACCACATCCTGTCCGCATTCAACCAATCGTTTTGCTTTTTCGAGCACAATCGAGGCCACTTTCACATGTCTGTCGGCGGGTTCGTCGAAAGTAGAAGAAATAACTTCCGCTCTTACACTTCTCTGCATGTCGGTAACCTCTTCGGGGCGTTCATCAATAAGCAGAACAATAAGATATACGTTTGGATGATTAGCTGCAATGGCGTTGGCAATATCTTTTAATAAAATGGTTTTACCGGTTTTAGGCTGGGCTACAATTAAGCCACGTTGCCCTTTTCCAATGGGTGCAAACATATCAACAACCCTGGTCGATAAATTTACTTTGGAATGACCTGATAAATCAAATTTTTCGTTTGGAAACAAAGGAGTTAGATAATCAAACGGAACACGATCGCGAATAAAACCGGGATCACGGCCATTAATTTCTTCGATTTTTATCAGCGGAAAAAATTTTTCGTTTTCTTTTGGCGGACGAATGTATCCTTGAACAGTGTCGCCGGTTTTTAAGCCAAAAAGTTTAATCTGTGATTGAGATACATAAATATCATCGGGAGAGCTAAAATAATTATAATCAGAAGAGCGCAAGAATCCGTAACCATCGGGCATAATTTCTAATACTCCGGAAGCCAAAATTAATGTTTCAAAATCGGCTTTATCCTGATTTTTTCTTTCATGCTTGGTTAGCTGAAGATTTTTTTTCACGATACGTGGCCTGTTATCAGATTTATCTTGCGTTTCGTTATTTTCAACAGTTTCGGCATTAGCAAGGGCTTCTGTATTTTGTTTTTCAGCTACAATTTCTTCATCTTCTGCAATTTCTTCGTTTTCGTTTTCTTTCTCATCCTTATCTTCAAGTTCAAAATCGGTATATTCATCTTCCTTGCCAGGGAATATAAGTTCATCTTCTACCATATTTTTCTCTGGTTTAGGAAATTCGCGTTTTACTTTTTTTCCGGTTGAAGCGTCAATAGCCTGTTGATCTAAAATTTGGTAGATAAGCTCGTTTTTCTTTAAGCTATCTGCCTTCTTTATTTTCATGCTTTTGGCTATTTCTCTCAATTCCGTAACTAATTTTTTATTCAAATCGAGGATATCGTACATAAATTCATTATAATTTAATTATGATGGGTTTCAAAAAAATTTCTGCCATTAAATGCTAAATAATTTTAAAATAAAAAGATAAGGTTTATAATTATGAGTTGTGGTTTTTCTAAGTGATTTTTTTTTTTGATGATGCAATAATAAAGATTAATAGAATAACTGCAAAATATTTTTTTCGGTAAATGCTAAATTATTGCAAAAAATTGATGGCCATAGCAAATTTGTTAAAACTTACAAAAAAAATTTAAAAAGACAAAACAAAAATTTACATTTAGCATCGATTTAACCCAACTATTTTACTAATATCTAACGCTACAAATCATGAGACAACTAAAAATTACCAAACAGGTAACCAATAGGGAAACTCCATCACTCGACAAATACTTGCAGGAAATTGGACGAGTGGCTTTGCTTTCGCCTGAGGACGAAGTTGAATTAGCCAGAAAAATCAAAAAGGGAGACGAAAAATCCTTACACAAACTCGTGAGTGCCAATTTGCGCTTTGTTGTTTCGGTTTCAAAGCAATATCAGAATCAAGGACTTAGTTTGCCTGATTTAATTAACGAAGGCAACATGGGTTTAATGAAAGCGGCAAGAAGATTTGATGAAACCAAAGGGTTTAAATTCATTTCGTATGCTGTTTGGTGGATTCGGCAGGCTATTTTGCAGGCACTTGCAGAACAGGCCAGAATAGTGAGATTACCTTTAAATAAAATTGGCGCTGTAAATAAAGTAAACAATGTGAGTGCCCGCTTAGAACAAAAATTTGAGCGTGAACCTACGCATCAGGAAATTGCACAAGAACTTGAACTTGCCCCCGAAGATGTGAAAGAAGCCATTAAACACAATAATAAACACGTTTCGATGGATCAGCCTATGAAGGACGATGAAGATTCTGATTTTTATGACGTTATGATGTCGGAAGATTCTCCGCACCCCGATAAAAAGCTCATTCATGAATCTTTGCAAATGGAGATAGAAAGAACCTTGTCGGTGCTTACTCCACGCGAAGCCGATATTATCAGGCTGTATTATGGTCTTAACGGAAAAGGTACGCAAACGTTGGAAGAAATTGGTGCGGAACTTACTTTGACAAGAGAGCGGGTACGTCAGATTAAAGAAAAGGCGATTAAAAGGCTTCGTTGCTCACCAAGAAACAAGATTTTAAGAAATTATTTAGGATAATTTTTAGCGTATATCTCTTTTTTTAAAACCATTCCAAAGCATATTTAATGGAATGGTTTTTTCCTTTTGGAATTAGCAATCTGCATTATACAGTATTTTTTATTGTTTTAACCCACATAATTAAGTATATTGATGACTTAGTTCTTCGAAGAATTTTTGCTTTCATCATTCGTTTGTGGTTTCATCCATTTTGATTTATCAGCTGAAAGGTGTATAAATTGGGCAACTAAACTATTTAGTTGGAGATATTATTTTTAGCATCGAATCAATTTATTTTTTTCTTGCTTATTTTTAATTTACTTATAATTAGCATATAACAGACTAAAAAAAACACTACTGTATAAAGCAAATAAGGTAGCGATTATAAGCCTGATTTTTTTTAACCGGATTATCATTCGCTTTATTCCAATAGTTTAAAAGAATTTTATAATTTTACCGCAATTTAGCTAAAAGAAAAAAATGGAGAATACACCTAGAACAACAAGCATAGGAAAAATCCTTAAAGAGTATTTGGTTTCTAAAGACTTTGTTAAACAACTAATTATTGCCTTTGGCGCAGCAATTTTTCTGGCTCTGACCGGAATTACCGCTCTCAGAATTGTTACACACCATGGCGAAGCCATTTCGGTACCTAATTTTGTTGGGTTATCGCTTTCCGATGCGCAAGAAGCTGCCAAAGAAAGGGGCATGACGTTGATTGTTATCGACTCAGTGTATCTTGCTCCCGGAAACAAAGGCTCTATTGTGGAACAAAATCCGGTTGTAAATTTTAAGGTTAAAGAAAGTCGTAAGATATTTATCACTATTAAGGCTTTTTCTCCAGAAAAAACAGAGATGCCCGACTTACACGAAATTTCGCTCCAACAGGCCAAAGCAGAACTAGAAAATTATGGGCTAAAAATTGGGAAACTTAGCTATTCTGCCGGCTACGAAAATGTGGTTATTCAGCAAACTTTTAAGGGAAAAATCATTTCTCCAGGCACAAAACTAAACAAAAGAGAGAGAATCGACCTTTTATTAGGCCGAGGCCCTTCGCCTTATACTTTGGTTGCAAATCTTAATGGGTTAAACATCGACGAAGTTTACAATAAACTTAGTTCTGTGGCGCTAAATGTTGGAAATGTTGTTTTCGACAATACCGTGAAAACTCCTGCAGATAGTGCCGAAGCAATGGTTTGGAAGCAAGAGCCCGACGTAAGGTATAGCGGTAAACTTGAGTTTGGTGCCCGAATTAATGTATTTCTTACTAAAGACCGCATTAAAGTGCTTACAAACAAAATCTCTGAGATAGAACCGCTTGTGCCGGTGGAAGTGGTAGAAGAAGAATTTGAAGAAAACATTTAGCATCTGTGTTTAAAATGAAAAATATTGGCAATATAATCTTAATGTTCATAATGATTCATCCTTTGTTCTTGAATGGACAAGAAATTATTAATTATCAGCACCGGCCAATCAATCAATCATCATATAAAAAAACAAAATCGATAAAACTACCGTTTTTCGACGAGTTTTCCAATACCACAGGTGCTGCAAATTCGCTACTTTGGGAACAATCGGGTGTTTTTATCAATAATACCTATGCAGTAAATCCTCCATCGGCAGGTGTTGCAAGCTTTGATGCCTGCAACGAGAAAGCCGAAGTATATGAGAATGCGGAAACTAATAATTCGTTTATTGCCGATATTTTAACTTCTTTGCCAATAGATTTATCGGAGCCCAATAATAACGATGTTTTTCTAAGCTTTTTCTTTCAGGCACAAGGAATTGCCAACGCTCCAGAGAAAGCCGATTCTCTTATTCTTCAGTTCTTTGATGTTCTAAACAACAAATGGAATACCGTTTGGTTTGCAAATGGCGACACTTTGAAGGATTTTGACTATGTTATCTTGCCTGTTAATCAGGCCGAATATCTAATGGATGGCTTCAGATTCAGATTTTTTAACTATGTTTCATTTAATGCTGCCTCTACAAACAGCACAATTACCAATGCAGATTTCTGGCATTTGGATTATATTTATCTCAACAAACTACGCAGTATTTTGGACAATAATTTTCAGGATATTGCCTTTACCGATATAAGCAATTCTTTTTTAAAGAATTACACTTCAATTCCCTGGATACATTTCCTTAACAAAGATGGATTACAAACTTCGGAATTTAGCATAAATCTGATGAATAATGATTTTTCGGGCAGAAAAATTAAAGAGAGAAGCTTGCAATACACCGAAAAAATATCTGGTTCGCAATCGATTAACTATCAATTTGGTGCAGTAAATATTAGCGCTCAAACTAACGAAATGTATCAGTTTGATGTTCCTTTTGAATTTGAAAATAATTTTCAGGATTCAGCTATTTTCGAAATAAAAGCGCATATTCAAACCGACGATTACGATTATTCTGATAATAATGAAATTATTTATAATCAGATATTTAAAGACTTTTATGCCTACGACGACGGCACATCCGAAGCCAGTTACGGAATCATAGGAGAGGGTGCACGCAATGCCATGTTTGCCTGTAAATTTGTCTCAACCCAATCAGGCTACTTATCGGCTATTGATATTTATTTTAACCAGCCACTCCTGGAGCAATACAGCAAACCATTTTATTTAACTGTATGGAACTCTTCAAACGGACAACCCGGCCAAATTATATACCGCAAAGAAGGTGTACGCCCTATATTCGATGGAGATTTGAATCAATTTATACGATTTTCTGTTGACAGTATAACGGCCATACAAGACACTTTTTTCATTGGATGGATTCAAACCACAGATTATTCCCTAAATGTTGGTTACGATTTAAACAGAAATAGTGCATCGCAGGCATTTTACAATATTGCAGGTAAATGGCAAAGCTCTGCTCTTAGCGGAAGCGTAATGATTAGACCGGCAGTTACCGATAAACCTAGCCATCTGGAAAATATCGAAACCCAAACAAAGCCTATCATTTACCCTCATCCGGCAAATCAGTACTTCACTTTGCAAGGAATTGAAAATCAAACAAAACTTAAAATTTTCGACTTAAACGGACGTGTCGTTCATCAGGATGTGTTCAATGGTCAGAATATTTCGATAAGTCATTTACAGAACGGATTTTATATTATATTATTCTATTCTGATAACCAAGTTATAGCAACACAAAAATTATTAATAAAACATTAATGGAGGAGCAGGATTTTTTTCAACAAGAGGAGCAGGAATTATTTGAACACTATAACTTTAAAGCAGATCCGGGGCAAGGGCCTATGCGCGTGGACAAATTTTTAAACGACAGAATTACCAATATATCGAGATCGAAAATACAGGCTGCAGCAGATGCCGGAAACATTTTAGTAAATCGAAAACCGGTAAAATCAAACTACAAAATAAAACCAAACGACGAAGTTAGCGTTGTTATGGAATACCCAAAAAGGGAGATAGAGCTAATTCCCGAAAACATGCATCTCAATATAATTTACGAAGACGAAGATGTTCTTTTGGTGAATAAAGAAGCTGGAATGGTGGTGCACCCTAGTTTTGGGCATTATACCGGCACTTTAATAAACGGACTTACCTACTATTTGCAACACTTACCACTTTTTAAAGGCGAAGATACCCGACCCGGTCTTGTGCACAGAATTGACAAAGATACTTCGGGCTTATTGGTGATTGCAAAAAATGAAGTAGCCAAATACAACTTGGGAAAACAGTTTTTTGACCACTCTATTGAAAGAAAATATATTGCCCTTGTTTGGGGAAATTTCGACCAACCCGAAGGAACAATTACCGGACATATTGGCCGAAACCCCAAAAACAGAAAAGTAATGCACGTTTTTCCTGAAGGTGAGCAAGGGAAACATGCCGTTACTCACTATAAAGTTCTCGAAAGCTTCGATTATATTAGCATGCTCGAATTGAAATTAGAAACCGGACGAACACACCAAATCAGAGCACACATGAAATACGTTGGGCATCCGCTTTTTGGCGATGCCGAATATGGTGGAGACGAAATTATTAAGGGAACCACTTTTACAAAATACAAACAGTTTGTGCAAAACTGTTTTGCTATATTACATCGACAGGCCCTACATGCAAAATCTTTGGGATTTGTGCATCCTCGAAGCGGAGAATGGATATTTTTCGATTCCGAAATTCCTTCGGATATGCAAGCTGTAATCGAAAAATGGCGTAACTATTTGCAGTTTAGAAAAGAAGAAATATAAACCTTAATGATATGGAGAAAAAAAATATTGCCGTTTTAGCAGGCGGATACTCTTCCGAATATGTAATTTCTTTACGTTCAGCTCAGGAAATTGCAAAAAATATCGATAATTCGCTTTTCAATGTTTATATAATAAAAATTACCAAGGAAACCTGGGAAGTAGAAAGCGAAATTGCCTGTGGAATTCCGGTAAATAAAAACGATTTTAGTTTTAGCCTGAATAACCAAAAAACCAAATTTGATGCTGTTTTTATGGCAATTCATGGAACACCGGGCGAAGATGGCCGATTACAAGCCTATTTCGAGATGCTTGGCATTCCGGTTACTACCGGCAATACTACTGCTATGGCCCTTAGTTTCGATAAATACTTCTGCAACAAGTATTTAAAGGCGCAGAATATACTGGTTTCAGAATCAATCAGACTAAACGGCATTAACGACTACCAAGCTGTTGATATTATTAAACTTATTGGTTTGCCCCTTTTTGTAAAACCAACAAATGCCGGTTCAAGCTTTGGAGTATCTAAGGTAAATATTGCCGAAGAACTCGAAAAGGCCATTGAAAAAGCATTTTCTGAAGGTGGCGAAATTATGATAGAAAAATTTGTGAAAGGTAGAGAGCTAACTGCGGGCGTTTTTATTGCCAATGGTAAAGAAATTCTGCTGCCTGTAACCGAAATAATCAGCAAAAATGAGTTTTTTGATTACGAAGCAAAATACACCCCATCGCTATCCGAAGAATTTACTCCTGCTGATATACCTGTAGAGCTTGCAGAAAAGGTTCAGCAAACCGCCAAAAATATTTATAAATTATTAGATATGAAGGGTGTAGCCAGGGTAGACTTTATCTGGACAGGCACAGAATTATTTTTCCTGGAAATAAATACTGTGCCGGGTATGACCCGCGAAAGCATTGTCCCACAGCAGGTAAGAGTTGCAGGTTATAGCTTAAAAGAATTCAATACATGGCTGATTGAAGATGCTATAAACCGAAATATTAATTAAAATAATTCATGAGTCTAGTCTAAAAACCCTGCCAGCGTTGATTTTTATAAAATGCTGTAACTGTACTAAACAGTTTATAAGTCAATTAAGAAAACGCTGGCAGGGGTATAATCATTTTTTCAATCTTTTTAGACTGAACTCATTCATCTAAAATCCTTAAATATGAAAAAGATTGCTTTTTTGATGATTTCAGTAACGCTGTTGGCTGCATGCAAACCAATAGGAAAAAAAGAGAGTTTTATGTATCCGGAAACAAAAAAAGTTGATACCTTGGATGTATACTTCGGTACTGAAGTGTCGGATCCGTATCGTTGGCTCGAAGATGATATGTCGGAAGAAACAAAGGCATGGGTAGTAGAGCAAAACAAAGTTACCAATACTTACCTTGCTCAAATTCCATTTCGTGAAAAAATTGCTCAACGACTTACTACACTTTGGAATTTTGAGAAATTTACTGCGCCTGTAAAAAAGGCCGATAAGTATTTTTTTACAAAAAATGATGGTTTACAAAATCAATCTGTATTGTATTACCAGAAGAATTTAGAAGACTCAGCCATTGTTTTAATCGACCCTAATAAGCTCTCTGAAGAAGGTACTACTGCGCTTAGCGGCTCTAGTGTTTCGGAAGACGGAAAGTTTATTGCTTATTCCATTGCCAAGGGCGGTTCCGACTGGAACGAAATTTTTGTTAAAGACATTGAAAGCGGTGCAGACCTGGCCGACCACCTGAAATGGGTAAAATTTTCGGGAATGGCTTGGTATAAAGATGGATTTTTCTATGGCAGATACGAGGAGCCTCAAGGAAGTGCACTAAGTGCAAAGAATACTTCACAAAAAATTTATTATCACAAAGTAAATACTCCACAATCGCAAGACGAACTTATTTTTGAAGACAAAGAAGGTAAACAAAGATTCTACAGCCCACAAGTTACCACCGACGGTAAGTATTTGGTTATTTACGAATCAGAATCAACATCTGGAAATAATCTATTAATTAAAGATTTAACAAATTCCAATGCGCAATTTGTTACTTTGGGTAATGGATTTAAATCTGATTTCTCGGTTATCGACCATAAAGATGGAAAATTTTATATTCTCACCAATTATGAAGCACCAAAATACAAATTGGTAAGTTTGGCCGCAGAAAAAAATAATCTATCGGATTTTAAAACAGTCCTTGCCGAAAAAGATGACGTTTTAGCTGGTTTAGAAATTGTGCAGGGTAAAATTATTGCCGCATACATGCATCATGCACAAAGCAAGTTGGAAATGTTTGCCATAGACGGAAATTTTCTAAAAACCATTGAACTTCCCGGAATTGGTAGTGTTTCACAATTAAGTGTAAACGAAACGGATAATTATATTTTTTATGCATTTACCTCTTTTATCCGTCCACAAACCATTTTTAAATATTCTTTAGTCGATGGAAAAACGGATATTTATAAGCAACCCAAATTAGATTTTAATCCGGACGATTACGAAACACAGCAGGTTTTTTACAACAGCAAAGACGGCACTAAAGTTCCTATGTTTATCACCATGAAGAAAGGAACACAGCTCAATGGAAATAATCCAACCTTACTCTATTCTTATGGAGGTTTTAATATAAGCCTTACCCCATCCTTTAGTCTAAGTAGATTAATCTGGCTCGAAAACGGTTATATTTACGCCCAACCAAATATAAGAGGTGGCGGTGAATACGGAGAAGAATGGCATAAGGCCGGTACATTACTTCAAAAACAAAATGTGTTTGATGATTTTATTGCCGCAGCGCAGTATCTGATTAGTAATAAGTATACCAATAGCACCCGAATAACCATACATGGCGGTTCTAATGGCGGCTTGCTTGTGGGAGCCGTAACCAATCAACGGCCTGACCTTTTTGCAGTGGCCATTCCGGCCGTTGGCGTAATGGACATGCTTCGTTATCATAAATTTACCATCGGATGGGCATGGGCCAGCGATTATGGCACAAGCGAAGATTCTACAAACTTTAATAATCTCTACAAATACTCTCCTGTACACACCGTGCGCGAAAAAATACAATATCCGGCAGTGCTCGTAACAACCGGCGACCACGACGACAGGGTAGTTCCTGCACACTCTTTTAAATATATTGCCGAGCTGCAATCAAAATATAAGGGAAACAATCCGGTAATGATCAGAATTGAAACCATGGCCGGACATGGAGCCGGAAAACCTACAGAAAAACAGATTCAGGAAATAGCTGATATGTGGGCATTTGCTTTCCAAAACATGAACGTAGTGCCAAAATATTAAGTTTTTGCTTTTCATAAATGGAAATGGATTGCTACATTTGGCAATCCATTTCGTTTTTATCATGAACTATAAATTTATTGTTATTGAAGGAAACATAGGCGCAGGAAAAACCACACTGGCTAAAATGCTCGCCGATAAATATAACGGACGATTAATTCTTGAGCAATTTGCCGATAACCCGTTTTTACCTAAATTCTATGAAGACCCCGAAAAATATTCGTTTCAGTTAGAACTGTCTTTTATGGTCGACAGATTTCACCAATTCAACAACAGCCTGATAAATCTCGACTTATTTCAGCAAATCACCATTGCAGATTATCATTTAATGAAATCTTTGATTTTTGCGCAAACCACTCTGAAAGAAGAAGAATACAAACTTTACCGAAAAATATTCAATATTCTCTATCCAAATTTACCAAAACCCGATTTATATATTTATTTGTATTCCACCCCTGAACGCCTAATTAAAAACATTGCAAAAAGGGGGCGTGAATATGAAAAAAATATTTCGGCCGACTATTTAGGCAAGATTCAAAAAAGCTATTTTGAGTTTTTTAAAACTCAGGAAGGTATAAAATTTGTAATTGTAGACACAAATCATATTGATTTTGTTGAGAATCAAGACCACTTAATACAAATTGAAAAAACTATTTTCGAAAAAGATTTTAAAATCGGCATAAATCATGTATTTTCGCAAGATGAAATTGTTAATCAGAAAAGATAAGTACATTTTTTTTGCTTCAGATTTTCTAAAAAGTAAAAACATTTATAGATTTGCAATTAATTAGCTCATTTGGGAATAAATACTTAATAATTCAGTAAATTATGAAACAAGTAAAGACTACTATTATTTTAATGCTTGGAATTGCAGCAACTTTTTTATATAGTTGCGGCGGATTAGAAAAAATGGCCGTACAGCCATCACCAGTAACCTGGACAGTAAATCCACAGGTTTTAGAGATGCATGCAGGTAGAGTTCCTGTTGAAATTACAGTTAACTTTCCGGCCAAATATTTCGACAAAAAAGCCATTTTGGTTACACGTCCGATTATTAAATGGAACGGTGGACAAAAAGAATTGGTTCCTTTTACTCTTCAGGGAGAATCAGTTACCGACAATAATAAAGTGATTAAATTCGAAACAGGCGGTACTTTCGTTTATCACGACACAGTTGACTTTCAGATGGGTATGATGATATCTACCTTAGAAGCATTCGTAAAAGCATCGGCAGGTGACAAAGAATTTGATATTCCGGTAGGAAAAATTGCTACTGGTGTAGTAGCCACGCCACTACTTGTAAAAGAAGGTTTATTAATTGATAACGGAGGCGATGTATTAGGTAAAACTATTGGACAGGATGTTACATTAGGAACAAGTTCTTTTAGATCTTATTATGCTGATGTTCATTATGCTTTGCAACAAGCAAATCTTCGTCCGGAAGAATTAAAAGCAGAAGACGTTGAAGCACTTTTGAAAACTTTGCAAGCAGCTGCAAAAGATGAATCACAAGTTTTAAAAGCTATAGAAATTTCTAGTTATGCATCTCCCGATGGTCCTACTGCACTTAACACCAATTTATCAAACAACCGTGGTGGCGCAGCAGAAAACTTCGTGGCAAATAAATTGAAAAGCTTTAAATACGAGAACTACAAAGATTTAGTTAGTTCTAAAACTACTCCCGAAGACTGGGACGGTTTCCAAGAAGAATTAAACAAATCACAAATCAGAGACAAAGAACTTATCAAACGCGTTCTTTCTATGTATTCTGATCCTGAAGTACGCGAAAAAGAAATCAAAAACATTTCTGAAGCTTATACAGATTTAAAATCTAGTGTATTACCTCAGTTACGTCGTTCCAAAGTAAACGTAAAATTCGAGACTAAAGCAATGACTGCCGAAGAAATTTTGCAGGCCGCACAAAGCAATCCTTCTGTTTTAACTCAGAACGAATTATTCTATGCCGGAACTTATGCTCCTTCTGCCAAAGAAAAAGTTACGTATTTAAAAGCCTATACACAAGCTTATCCTAACGATTGGAAAGGTTTCACTAATTTGGGTAACGAGCTTATGGCTATTGGTAAATTGGCCGAAGCAAAAACTGCTTACGAAAAAGCCGACCAATTGAACCAAAACAATGGTGCTATTTTAAATAACCTTGGTGTTTTAGCGCTAACTGAAGGCAATAAGGAAGAAGCTTACAAATATTTTGTAGCTGCAAAAGAAGCTGGCGAAAATTCTCCTGAATTAAACTACAATATTGGGGTATTTCAGATTGAAAAAGGTCAGTATGCTAAAGCTGTAAACAATTTTGGCGCAACTTATTCTTTCAACGGCGCATTGGCTCATCTTTTAAACAAAGAATATCAGGAAGCTATGAGCACTATTAACGAAGTTGAAAAACAAAATAAAGAAGCTGGTGTATATTATCTTAAAGCTGTTATTGCTGCTCGTCAGAATGATTTAGATGTTGTTGTTAACTCTTTACGTACTGCAATCAGCAAAGATGAAAAATGGAAAAAATATGCTGTAAACGATATGGAATTTTTCAAATATTTACAAAATGCGGCTTTTAAAGCTATCTTGCAATAATATTTGATTTGAAGTTAAATAAAAAAACCGTTCGATTTTCGAGCGGTTTTTTTTATTTCTTATAAAAATTCATCTCCTGCAAATAGCGATAAGACTTTTCGGGCATAAAAAAACGCATATTATTTCCTTTGTGTATGGCATCCCGAATCATACTCGAGGAAATATCCATCTGGGGAGCGTTTATTATCCTGTAATTTGTGATGGGGATATTCTCCAGGGAATACCCATGGCGCGGGTAAATTAGAAATGTATAATTTTGCATGAGTATTTCTGCATTTTTCCATTTCGACAAACCTTCCATGTTATCAGCTCCCATAATAAGAAGAAATTCATTTTGTGGATATTTTTCCTTTAAATACGCAAGGGTATCTATGGTTCGGTTTGGCCGGGGCAATTTAAATTCAATATTCGATACTTCAAAGCGCTCGTCGCTTTCAATTGCCAATTCGAGCATATATAATCTTTGATACTCATCGAGTAAAGTATTTTTTTGTTTGAATGGGTTTTGTGGGCTTATCACAAACCAAAGCTTATTTATTCCGCCAAATTCCACAATATAATTTGCAATGGCTAAATGACCAATATGCACAGGATTAAAAGAACCAAAAAACAAACCAATTTTCATTCGTTTTCGTTTATAAATGCCATTACTTTCAGAAAAGCCTCATCAATGGCTTTATCCAAATGGCTATTGATAATAACTACATCAAATTTGCTTTGAAAACTCATCTCAAAAGCAGCTTTTTCAATTCTTCTTTCTATCTCAGCAGCATCGTCTGTTGCTCTGGCCAATAATCTAGCTTTTAAAACTTCAATGGATGGTGCTTGCACAAAAACAGATAATGCCTTATTTTTATATAGTTCCTTTAAATGAATACCCCCCAATACATCAACATCAAAAACGACATGTTTTCCCTCAGCCCAAAGTCGCTGTATCTCGGACTTTAAAGTGCCATAAAAACGATTTTCGTAGACTTCTTCCCATTCGGCAAACTCATTGTTCTCCACTTTTTCCTTAAATTCTTCAACCGACATAAAATAATAGTCTATGCCGTATAGTTCGTTTCCACGCGGGCTTCGAGTTGTTGCTGATACGGAAAACGCAAGCTGCTGGATTTTTGTCATAAGTGCCTGCACAATAGTAGTTTTACCCGAACCCGAAGGTGCAGAAAAAATAATTAGCTTGCTCATATTTTACTATAAATCAAAAAAGTTTAATTTTGAATAAAAAGTTTGTGATAAATTAAATGGCAAACCCAGGCATCGGTGGCTGCATATTTTATCTGGGCTTCGGTAAGGGCATCCTTTTCCCAATTGGAGAGTCTTTGCCGTTTAGAAATATTAAAACCAAGAATCAATCCGGCTAATTTTTTCAGACTTTTACTTTTTATACCGAAATCTTTGACTATATTCTGTAAATCGACAAAACCATTGGGTGTAAATAATGCGTGCTTTTGCAAAGCGCTGATATCGTCTTTAATGGCCACACCGATTTTTTTGATATTTTCGTCTTCCATAATATCCAATAAGCAAGGAGGTAAGCCAATTTTATTCAATCGAAAAAGAAATGCCCTGTCTGCCGAGGATAATTGAAGTAAAGAAACATAATTGTTTTCTCCTTTTTTGAAGCTTGGCTTTGTTTCTGTGTCGAAACCCAGAAATTTTTCATTTTTTAATAAATGACATACTACTTTCATTAACTCATTATCCTCTACCAAAACTACGCTACCCTCAAATGTAATTAATTCCAGTTTGGATAATTCTTCTTCACTAATTTCTTCGTTAAACATCATATTATAAATCAAAAACTAATCAAAAATGTTATCAGGTTTTTGAAAATCTAAAAACTGTTGCCTAAGATTTTTTCTCTCCTGCTGATTATATGACTCTTCATCAGTCATATAGGCATTATATTTCAAATTATGAAATGCACCTAAAATCCCGAGCAAACGAGGTCCCCAATAGGATTCAAAATTATTTCGGCATTCCCATAAAGCATCGTTAATGGCTTCATAAGAACCAATCTGATAGTTAGATGCCACATCTTTCAAATCTTGATAGATATCGGATAGTGCTTCGGAATAGGAAATTTCTTCCCCTTGATCTTGTACAATATTTTTGGGTAGAAATAAATCCATATATAAGTCATCGGCTCCCAATTTCGACGAAATCTGTGTGTTAATAAGGTTCCAATCAATTTCAGACACAAATTTTTCTGCACTTCCGTCGTATAATTTTTCAAACTCAGGCAAAACCGATGTCTTTAAATATAGCAATGCACCAATTTTTAAGGTCTGGTCTACAAACTGTGATTTTGCAATTGATGCAGAATTTTCTAAAAACTGGCAAAACTGATTTGAAACTGTAATAAACTCTACAACTTCCTTTGCATAAATTATATCGCTTAATTCATCCATTTTTTACATTTTCTAGTAGCCAATTTTCGGCTTCATCGGGGTTATAAAAAAAATTAAGAGGTAAACCAAATAGTTTTGCTGAGTTTAGAATATTATTCAAATAGTATTTTTTAAAAGGATTTCCTGCAAAAATTACAGCTGCTTTGATTAGTCCTCTTTCAATAGCCGATGGCAAAGCCACTTCCTGAAACCATTTGCGATCTTCGGGGCTTACAACCCTTTGCTGGCGTACATCAGAGATATAAAATCTTACAACTCTTTCTTCGGCTAATTTTAATGCCTTCTGGAAAGTTGCACGATACTGCTCACTTGTTTGTCTTCCTTTCCAAATAATCTTTATCATCAGCTTTTCAGGTTCATATACGCCTATGGCATATTCCTCTTCAACAAACACAATTCTCATTTTGCGGTTTTGATGCTAAAGTATAAAACTTTTTTATTACTAAAAAAAATTGTCTAATCAATCTTACGCTAATATTATTGCATTATAGCGCATGATTATAGCAAGGTAGTATTAAAAATATATAAGTCGTTATATGGCTATATTTTACATATTGTATATATAAAATATTATTTGCACGATTTAGTCGAATTTCGTAACTTTAGGCTTAAAGCAATTCACTAATACCAAATAATATTTAAATAATTGATTAATAGGTGTTATTATGAGATATTTTATACTACTTTGTTCTTTTCTTATTCATTTATATATCAATGGGCAAAACTTGCCTGTTTTGTTTCAGGATAATTTTAATTCAAATACCCAGGGGTGGAGCGAGTACGATAACGATTTATCGTCGTGCAATATTTCTGGGGGCTATTACTATCTGAAAAATAAAACCAGTGAGTATATCTACAGGTACTATAATAACATGTATCTGGATCCGCAGAAAGATTTTGAAATTGTAAGCAAACTGAAACAAATATCCGGAATGGAGAACTATGAGTATGGTCTTATTTGGCATACCGAAAGTTGGAGAAACGGGTATAGCTTTGGTATTAGTTCTAATGGGTATTATAGGATTTATAGCTATGAGAATGAAACCTTTAATGAGATACAAGCATGGACGCCACACAGTGGTATAAATCCTAAGGGAAAAAACAACGAGCTTAAGATTAAAAAAATTGGCTCGGAATATAGTTTTTTTATTAATGGAAAAGAAGTTCATAAAGCTTCTAATTTAAAGCCATTGGGATTTTCTCAGGGCTTTATTCTAGGCTCGGAAATGATGATAGTTGTTGACGATTATTCCATCTACCAGCAGGCAACTAAAATAAATGAAGTAAGCCAGCTAACTGTGTTCAAAAAAGAGAATCCGGGAACAAATATCAATACCAAATATTCCGAAATAGCCCCCATTATTAGTGCCGACGGTAATACCCTTTATTTTGGACGAAGTTACTTAGAGCTGTCTGCTTATCCCGATTCCACCAATTACGATATATACGTGGCCAACAAATTACCCAACGGTAAATGGTCTAAAGCCGAAAAAATGCCCTGGCCAATTAATAATGAAGGCGACAATCTTGTAATTTCTGTTTCGCCCGATGGAAATACCTTACTCTTGGAAGGGGTTTATTCCAAAACCGGCAAATATCTGGGTGATGATGGTATATCGATAACGCACCGTACAAAAACCGGATGGGAAATTCCTTCACAGGTAATTATCGACGATTACTATAACCTGGATATTTATGAAACTTTCTGTCCGTCGCCAAACGGCAATGTTTTGGTTATGAGTGTCGAAAGGACCGAAACCCTTGGAGATAAAGATTTATATGTAAGTTTTAGAAAAGAGAACGGAACTTTCACCAAACCGGAGCACATGGGAAGCGATATTAACACTTTTATGGGGGAAGGCACTCCTTTTATTGCTCCTGACGGTAAAACCATGTATATTTATAGCGAAGGCTTGCCCGGCTATGGTAGCGCTGATATATATGTTACCCGCCGATTAGACGAGAGTTGGAAAAAATGGAGTAAACCGCAAAATCTTGGTAAAATGGTAAATACCAACGATTGGGACACCTATTATACTGTTTCGGCAAAGGGCGATTTTGCCTACCTGGTATCTACTGCCAATGCTATTGGAGCCGGCGATATTTTTAGTATTCAGCTTTCTGAAGAAGCCAAACCCGACCCCGTTGTTTTGCTTACCGGGAAGGTGATTGATGCCAAAACGAAGCTGCCTGTGGGAGCGAATATTGAGTATGAAAATCTATCATCAGGAAAAAAACTTGGATTTGCACGCTCTAACCCAGTGAACGGCGAATTTACTTTAGTGCTGCCCTATGGATATAAATACGGTATCAGAGCATCCAGCGAAAATTATATCTCCATAAACGAAAATATTGATTTGGAAAGTATTTCGGAGTATAAGGAGTTAAAAAAGAATTTGTTACTTAGTCCGATGGAAGTTGGGGCGGCTGTACTTCTAAACAATGTATTTTTTGTACAAGGAAAATCTATTCTTACTAAAGAGTCTTATCCGGAGTTGGATAGACTGGTTGAGCTACTCAAAAAAAATCCGGTCATGGAAATTCAACTCGAAGGGCATACCGAATCGGGCGGAAACAGAAACGAAGTCCTTTTAAAACAACTATCAGAAGAGCGAGTTGCCGAAGTGAAAAAATATTTGGTAGAGCATGGTATTCAGGAGGGCAGGATTAGCGGAAAAGGTTTTGGCGGCAGTAAACCCATTGTAACCGGCGAAAAAGACCAAACTATAAATCGCAGAGTTGAATTTGTGATAACCAAAAAATAAATTGAGGAAAAATCATCGGATGTTAAAAATGAAGCATCCGATGATATAAAACCATTCAAAAACTAACTGTATTTCTCAGCAAACATTTGTCGGAGCAATTTTTTATCAATTTTGCCCACACTCGTTTTCGGAATATCATCTAAAACAATAAAACGATCAGGAATAGCCCATTTCTCAATTTTTCCGGATTCAACATAAGTCATTAGTGTATTTTTGCAAGCATCAAATGCAGCCTGATCTCCGCCCCCTTGCTTGTGTACTACAAATGCTACCGGACGCTCTCCCCAGCGCTCATCTGGCACGCCAATAACAGCTACTTGTGCCACCGTATCACATTGGCTAATCATATTCTCAATTTCGAGCGACGAAACCCATTCCCCACCAGATTTAATTACATCTTTTAGCCTGTCTGTTATACGGAAATATCCATCTTCGTCTCTATAGGCAATATCTCCGGTATGCAGCCATCCACCTTCCCAAAGTTCTTTGGATTTTTCTTCCACTTTAAAATACCCTTTGGTTAACCATGGAGCCCTTGCAACAATTTCGCCCACATGTTTGTGGCCACGCGGAAGTTCCTCGCCTTTTTCGTTTACAACTTTTAGCTGTACCAAAGGAACCGGAAAACCTGTGCGCGTTACCACATCAATTTGTTCTTCTACCGGCAATTTTTCCATACCCGGCCGGTACATAGAAATAGTAAGAATTGGCGCAGTTTCCGACATTCCGTAGCCTGTCATTACATTAATACCTCTTTCGAATGCCATAGCTGCTAATCCTTTAGAGAGGGCCGAGCCGCCAATAACTACTTTCCATTTAGAAAAATCGAGACTTGCTGTGGCCGGATTGCCAACAACCATTTGCAAAATAGTTGGCACACAATGCGAGAAAGTAACTTTGTGCATAAGCAAAAGTTTTACAATCATCTCATCGTATTTACCCGGATACACTTGTTTAACACCCATTACGGTAGCCACATAAGGTACACCCCATGCATGTACATGAAACATTGGAGTTAGTGGCATATATACATCGTACTGATTAAATCCGGCAGGATGCGGTGCTGTACCAAAAATAGCCAATTCTGCCATGGTATGCAGCACCAATTGTCGGTGAGTAAAAAATACACCTTTGGGATTTCCGGTAGTCCCGGTAGTATAAAAGGTTGTGGCAACAGTGCGTTCGTCGAAATCGGGGAATTCAAAACTATCGTTTTCATTGGCTAATAATTCTTCGTATTCGCCCGAATTTGTAAAAGATGGAGTATATTCATCTCCATCGGAGATGTAAATAATATGCTTAACGGTTTCAAAACCCGACAACATTTTGCTCATCAGAGGCTCAAAATCTTTGTGAACGACCAGTATTTTATCCTCAGCATGATTAATGGTATACAACATTTGTTCGGGCGATAAACGGATATTGATGGTATGCAAAATAGCCCCCATCATAGGAACGGCCCAATAATGCTCCAAATAACGATGACTGTCCCAATCCATTACAGCCACCATATCGCCTTTTTGTACTCCCAAGCGGGTTAAAAGGTTTGCCAACTTGTGCACTCTTTTGTACATATCGGCATAGGTGTAGCTAAATTTGTCGCGATACACGATTTTTTCTTCGGGTCGCCAATCTCTTACATTGGTAAACAATTGCTTAATCAACAATTGATAATCATAGGAAAAATTAGGATAGTTACTCATAGTATTATAGTTTTGGGGAAAATACAAAAAAATTGGGATATTCATATAAAAATATAAATAAATATTTTCTTTTTATTTTGGGTTATTTTCAACATTCATAAAATAGATTATCTTTGTTGGTTGATGCAATACTTAAGAATATGAACCGACCGGAAATCAAAGAAATCCTAAAAAATAGAGTTTTATTGTTAGATGGTGCTATGGGCACCATGATACAGCGCTATAAACTTACAGAGGCAGATTACAGGGGCACACGATTTGCCGATTATCCAAGTGATTTAAAGGGAAATAACGACCTTTTATGTTTAACACAACCACATATCATTGCCGAAATACACCAACAATATCTTGATGCAGGCGCCGATATTATCGAAACAAATACTTTTAACGGTACAAGTATTTCTATGGCCGATTATCACATGGAACATCTTGTTTACGAAATAAACAAAGCAGGAGCAGAAATAGCAGCCAAACTAGTAAAACAATATTCAACACCCGAAAAACCCCGATATGTTGCTGGTTCTATGGGGCCAACCAATAAAACGGCTTCCTTATCGCCCGATGTTGCACGCCCCGGATACAGAAACGTTAGTTTTAAAGAGCTCAAAAGAGCCTATTATGAGCAAGCCAAAGGTTTAATGGATGGAGGTGCTGATATTTTTCTGGTAGAAACAGTATTCGATACACTTAATGCCAAAGCGGCTTTAATGGCCGTAAATGAGCTTCTCAAAGAGAAAAATAGGAAAATACCTGTTATGCTTAGTGGCACAATTACTGATAAAAGCGGTAGAATTTTAAGCGGCCAAACCCTGGAAGCATTTTTGCATTCTGTTTCGCATATCGATTTATTAAGTATCGGTTTAAATTGTGCTTTTGGTGCCCACGATTTGAAACCTTACGTGGAAGAACTCTCCGAAAAATCACCTTTTTATATCAGTGCCCATCCCAATGCCGGATTGCCTAACGAATTGGGCGAGTACGATGAAACGCCCGAAGAGATGGCTTTACAATTAAAAGAATATATCGACAATCAGTATGTAAATATTTTGGGTGGATGTTGCGGCACAACACCTGAGCATATTAAAGCTTTTGCCGGATTAACAAAGCATGCAAAAACCCATATTCCACCTAAGCATAAGCATATTACTTCATTAAGTGGATTGGAAGCGCTAAACATAACTCCGGATAAAAATTTTATCAACATTGGCGAAAGGACAAATGTAGCAGGTTCGAAAAAATTTGCCCGCCTTATCAGGGATGAAAACTACGAGGCTGCCATGGAAGTGGCCAGACAACAAGTTGAAAACGGAGCACAAATTCTGGATGTTTGCATGGACGATGCTATGCTTGATGCGCCTAAGGCGATGGTTCAGTTTCTGAATTATTTGATGTCGGATCCTGATGTGGCCCGCATTCCCATTATGGTAGACTCATCTAAATGGGAAGTTATTGAACCTGCTTTACAATGTTTGCAAGGTAAGGCCATTGTAAATTCTATTAGCATGAAAGAAGGAGAAGATATTTTTCTCGAACATGCACAAAAAATTAAAGAATATGGTGCTGCCGTGGTGGTAATGGCATTTGATCAAGATGGACAAGCTGCCGATTTCGATGCTAAAATACGGGTTGCAAAAAAAGCTTATGATTTGTTGACACAAAAAATACAGTTTCCACCACAGGATATTATTTTTGATGTAAACATACTTACTATTGGAACCGGTATCGAAGAACATGCCAATTATGCCATGGATTTTATCAATGCCGTAAAATGGATCAAAGAAAATCTGCCTTATGCCAAAACCAGTGGTGGAATCAGCAATTTATCGTTCTCTTTTCGCGGAAATGATGTGATTCGGGAAGCCATGCACAGCGTATTCCTTTATCATGCCATAAAAGCAGGACTCGATATGGGAATTGTGAATGCCGGTATGCTTCAGGTTTACACCGACATTGAATCTGAATTGCTCGGGCTATGTGAGGATTTAGTACTCAATCGAAAAGCCGAGGCTACTGAGAAACTTTTGAATTACGCGGGCAAGCATCAGAGCGAAGCGAAACAAGAAGTAAAAACCATTGAATGGCGGACAAAACCAGTAAAGGAAAGACTACAATATGCCTTAATTAAAGGTATTACCGATTATATTGAAGAAGATTTGATAGAAGCACGCCCCTTATTTGCGCAGTCGCTCGAAATTATCGAAGGACCACTAATGGACGGAATGAATGTTGTTGGAGATTTGTTTGGCGAAGGAAAAATGTTTTTGCCACAGGTGGTAAAGGCTGCTCGTGTAATGAAAAAGGCTGTTGCCTACCTACTTCCGTTTATCGAAGCAGAGCGCAAAACAGGTGATGTGGTGGCCGGAAAAGCGAGAATTCTGATGGCCACTGTAAAAGGTGATGTGCATGATATTGGGAAAAATATTGTTGGAGTGGTGCTTTCGTGCAATAATTACGAAGTAATAGATTTAGGTGTGATGGTTTCGGCCGATAAGATTTTGGAAAAGGCCATCGAAAACAAAGTGGATATGATAGGTCTTAGTGGGCTTATTACACCATCGCTCGAGGAAATGGTGCATGTGTCCAAAGAAATGGAAAAGCGACAATTTACCATGCCTTTGCTCATTGGTGGCGCCACAACCAGTAAATTGCATACTGCCGTAAAAATTGCTCCAAACTATAGCGGTACAGTAATACATGTTATTGATGCATCGCGAAGTGTTGGTGTGGTTAGTCAGCTACTCGACGAAAAAAATGCTCTTCATTACAAAAAACAGATATCTTCTGAATATCAAATAATTAAAGAAAAGTATCAGCAACAGAAGCCTGTAAAGTTTTTGAGTTTGCAAGAAGCCCGTCAGAAAAGATTTAAAATTGATTGGCAAAGCGATAAAATACAAAAACCTTTAAAAACCGGATTTTTCCTTTTTAATGATTATTCCATTGAAAAACTGAGCGAATATATTGACTGGACATTTTTCTTTCATGCTTGGGATATTAACGGAAAATATCCGAAAATACTTGAACATCCGGAAAAAGGCGAGGAGGCCCGTAAATTATTAGAAGACGGAAAAAAAATGCTGCAACAGATTATCGGGAAGAAAATGCTGCAAGCCAATGGAATTGCGGGCATTTTTCCGGCCAATACAATTGGCGACGATGTATTACTTTATTCGGACGAAAGCAGGAACGAAATTCAAACCAAATTTCATTTTTTACGTCAGCAGGAAGAAAAAGACAGCGAAAGCAGTTACGATTATTTCCTTAGTTTAGCCGATTTTGTGGCGCCCATAGAAAGTGGCAAAATAGATTATATGGGTGGTTTTGCCGTTACAGCCGGAATCGGTATCGAAAAATGGATAAAACATTTCGAAGAGCAGCATGATGATTACAACGCTATAATGCTAAAGATTATGGCCGACCGTTTGGCCGAAGCCATGGCCGAAGTAGTGCATCTGCATGTGAGAAAAGAGATTTGGGCTTATGCACCCGACGAAAATTTATCGCTCGATGACATTTTACGTGTAAAATATATTGGTATTCGTCCGGCCATTGGTTATCCTGCATGCCCCGATCATCAGGAGAAAAAAATACTTTTTGATTGGTTGCAAGCAGAACAAAAATCGGGTATTGCACTAACAGAGAGTTATATGATGTATCCGGGAGCTTCGGTTAGCGGCTGGATATTTGCGCATCCGGAATCGAGGTATTTTGATGTAGGAAAGGTAAATCAGGAGCAATTGACTGATTATGCAACAAGAAAAGATGTGGATGAAGAAATACTAAAAAAACTTTTGAACCGAAATTTTACAGAGTAAAAGATGTTGAAAGCTTGAATTAGTAAATAACAAATGATTAATATGTTATTTACTAATTTAAAGCATTCTTTTTTATGGTGTTAAGCTGTTAGGCTTAGTTTAGCAATTGCTCCCAGGTAATTGTTTCTGTTTCGGAGCCTTCTGCTGTGGTAATTTGTATTTGAACACCCGATTTTGCAAAAATAAGGTTAAGAATCATATTGGGGTCGCCAATAAGGCCTTCTAAAGTTTCAATCACCGGAAGACCAGCTTCAATAGAAAAAGCACCTATGAGGGTCATGGATGTAATAGATGTTACCAATGAAACAAAATTATCTCTACTGATAATTGCCATTGGTGCATTACCTGTAATTTGTACCTGTAATGAGACCGATTGATCGGCAAGCGTTACTAAATAGGCTTCGTCGCTTGTATAATTTGCTCCGGCAATGGTTACAACATCGGATTTAAGTAATCGGTTGTAATCTTTTTGAGCATAGAGAGAAGAAAGAGAGAACAAGAAATAGGCTAAGAACAACAATTTAAATTTCATAAAAAATATGATAAAAGAAAGTCCTACTCTATTAAATCGGATTTTCGGAATCCTCCGCCTTGTGATTATTTAATTTTTGATTTATTTCGGCAACTTCCAAGTATATTTTTTTCAAAAACTCAAGAATTTCTTCGTTTTTATCACCGTTAAGGGTTTGATTATTATCTATATCTTTAAAGAAATCAGAAAAACTAACGCCAAAAATCTCTAAAACATTTTTCAAACGTTCTAAAGTTAGTTTAGATTCGCCACGCTCAATGCGTCCGTAATTAACAGCGTCTATACCAAGCTTTTCGGCTACATATTCCTGGGTATAGCCCTTAATTGTCCTCAAATGTCTTAATTTTTCTCTAATTTCCATAACTATTCTATGCAAACTTAAATGTTACAACTGTTAAAACCATTGCGAATTTTATAATAAATTGTGCGTTAAATGAACAAATTTTTTCTAATATTGAAATTAGCTTTACTAATTGCAGAAAATGTGCCAAACGCAAATAATTGTAAATTAGTTTTATAAATCAAATTGTACTTGTCAAAAAATTATTATAAAAGTCAATAATTGAATTCTTGTAAATCATCTGCAAGAATTGAATTAATTCAGTAAAGAAGTACTTCGGAAAAAATATAGGTAAGATAATGAAAATGGCTTCAAAGTATTGCCAGAGAATGCCCCCCCCAACAAATAAGGTTGCAGATTATTCTGCAACCCCTTATAAACTGTATTATAGAAGAACTTATTCGAATATTACTTTAAATTCAACCCTTCGGTTTTTAGCTCTTCCGGTAGCAGTAGTATTTTCTGCCACAGGTACGGTAGAACCAAATCCTTCGGCAGTAAGTCGCTCTGCTTCTATACCTTTAGAAACTAAATAGGCTTTAACCGCTTCCGCACGTTTTTTTGATAATTCTAAATTTTTGGCAGCATCACCTTGACTGTCGGTATGTCCATGAATTTGTAATTTATAGGTAGGTTCGTCTTTCATAATTTTCACAACTTCGTTTAAAATGCCGTAAGAAGATGTGGTAATAATATCTTTACCAGCCTGGAATTGAATACCAGCCAAAGCTCTTTCGAAAACTTTTTTGGTTTCTTGCTTAATTTCCGGGCAACCATTATTAGCGGCAATACCTGCTACTTTAGGACATTTATCCTGAGGATCGGCGATTCCGTCGCCATCTGTATCGGCACAACCATTAAATTCGGTAGTTCCGGCCACAGTGGGGCAAGCATCTTCTTTGTCCATAATACCATCACCGTCGGCATCGGGGCAGCCATTGTGCAGTTCGGTACCTTTTTCGTTGGGGCAAGCATCGTTTTTGTCCACTATACCATCGCCATCGGCATCTGGGCATCCTTGGTTTGCAGCAGTACCTTTTTCGTTGGGGCACATATCATTTTTATCCATAATACCATCACCGTCTGCATCGGGGCAACCATCTGCAGACATAACGCCAACCTCGTTGGGGCAATTATCAAGGTAATCGGCAATACCATCTTTGTCGGAATCTATTGGGCAGCCAGAAACATCTACTTTAACATCTACAGGAGTGCTTCCGCAAGCATCGTTGTTATCGGAAACGCCATCGCCATCTGCATCGGGCATTTTTCCTATATTAAAAGTAAGTCCAAGTGTGTGCATCCAGTATCCATCTCCACTTTGATGCGCTTCGCCATCTGCTTTTCCGGAAATTGAGTAGTTTAAAGTTTCTAACCATTGTAAACTAATGGTTTCGTTAATTTTGTAATGTAAACCGGCACCAACAACTGGTACAGCAAATTCTATTGAAGCAGTTTTTACTGTGTATTTTTCAGCAAAATGATTAAAACCTAAACCGGCCATAACAAAAGGTGAAATTTTTTCGGTTTTTGGAATAAAATTGTAGCGTCCGGTAATATCAAAATGGGTAAATCTTGTTCTAAAATTAACATTTTCGGAAGCAACAAAACCCGCTTCACCAACATTTAAACCCAAAGTTAAATCCCATTTAGGAGAAAGGTAGTTCGACACAGAAAAACCGCCAAAATTGTACATGGCTTGACTAAAATCAAAAAATCCATTACCTAAATCACCATTATAACTAATGATTCCGGTATGTAAGCCGATGCTCCATTTTTTATCGACAGTTTGACCGAAAGTTAAGCCGGCAGCAACCAGCATAATCAACATAAGCGTACTAAGTTTCTTCATATTTAATTTTTTAGTTAATAAATAATAAGGAATATTAAGTTTCGTTTGCAAAATTAGCAAATTATTCTAAAACCATAATTATTACTTATAAACAATTAATGTAATTAACTATCTGTTAACGTAAATAAATCGGTAAATTGTTTTCGAAATTCTTAGAACTCAATTAACTGGTATTAGCAATACTTTATTGAAATCGATTGCATAATATGAAATTGTATGCTTTCGTATTAAGCGTATACTATTTAATGGTTTATCGGGTTTGGGGATTGCGGGTTACTATCATCCGTTACACGTAACTTGATGCGGGGCAGAATGCTTGAATAACAACTTCATCCCCTATGTTTTATACCGCATGTTATGCACCGGCGGTTTTTATTTGTGTCTGTATAACCATCAATTTCATTATCAATAAACATCTTATTGCAGTTTTATATTGCAAACCTCCAAATTAATTTTCCGATAATAGTCGTTCGTTCCAATTTGATTGTGTTTTCTGTATTAAACTCCTGATTTATTATAAAGTAGAAAAAACTACCAATTTTAGGAATCCAGTTAATACGGTAATTGAGCAAGATATTTTCATCTTCATTATTCCATTGAGCGAATAAACCTGTTTGTAGTTTAGGATTGAAAGCATAATCAACACGTCCGCCAATTTCATCGGTTGTAAAGGATTTCTCAGGTAAACTTATGTAGTTTCGCTGCCAATCCAGACTTAAATTAAGATGTTTGTTGAAATTGAAAAAAGCAGCGAGTGAAAATTCCTGCCTGTGTCCGGTATAGAATTCACCAATATTAACAGACGTTTGTGCAGATATTTTTCGTCCTCTGAAAGTGCTTGCCTGAATTTCAAAACGGTTATCCCAGTATTCGCCTGCCGGAATATAAATACTGTCAATCAGTTCAAAATCTTCAGTAGGTTCATCGAATATATGTTGTATGTTAAACTCCATAAATTCACCGCTTTTTGATACGAAGCCGAACGGACGCCATTCATAAAAAACTGATTCTGTTTTTTTAGTTTCTTCATTGATATAATAGTTAATATCAATTGGTTTGAATATTAAATTCCTGAAAAATGGAAGGCTTTTAAATCGAGGATTGAATTGAAGTTCGGTATAAAGCATTTGATAGTTGTTTCGATTGGTAAAACCCATTTCGGGATTAAAACCTTTCTCGACCGTTGTGAACCCACAATCATATTCAATTACATCATTTGGGTAACTTAGGAAAACATTATAGGAAAGGTTGTCTTTGTTTAAATTGTCATTATTGGCAAAAACTTTGGTTTCAGACAAAGCAAATTCTCCGCCTATAATCAGGTTTTTATTTCCAAAAATTTCAGATGTGGAATACGTGAAGTCCGCACCATAAACACGGTTATATCCTTTGTCGGAATATTTTTGCGTGCTTATTAAACCAATACTTGATTGTTTAAAAATATCTTGTTTAACACGGATTATTGAATAGTTGGTTGTTGGAATAGTATCTTCTGCATAGGTCTGTAAAGACATTACACCTATATTGGTACGGTTTAATTTGCCAAATAGCCTTGCTCCACCGATTATTGGAATTACACTGTTTTGCTCTATTCCAATTTTTCGGCTATAAAAAAGCCTTACGCTTCCAATGTTTAAATCGTAATAATTTTTTCCTTCCAGAAAGAATTGTCTTTTTTCAGGGTAGTAAAGTGAAAACCTCGACAGATTTATTTGTTTCCTGTCCGATTCTACTTGGGCAAAATCGGTGTTGGCGGTAAAGTTTAATTTGAATGTCGGTGTAATGTCAAAATTAACTTCGCCACCAATTTTAGCAGCATTAGTAGGTTTATCGTTGCTTAGTTGTGTGCCTGCAAGTAGGTATGGCTTAATTTCTATTTTTGTCCCTTGGCTAATATTATGAAGTCCTGAAATTTTTCCCCCTTGTGATATTTTTTCAATATCGTACAATCTTGACCAGCCTTGCCACATTAACTGTTCTTTTTTTCGGCGGATATTCCTTTCAAAATTTATTCCCCAAACCTGTGAACTGTCATTAGTAAATTTCAATGTAGAAAAAGGGATAACTATTTCTACAAACCACCCCTGTTCATTTTTGAGCACGGCTACATCCCACACGCCATTCCAATCTTTATTAAAATCTTTGCCCTCATCACCAACCCAAACATCAGCCAATGCTCCATTTGGATTTGTTACAAATAAGTAACCGTTGCGATTGTCGTTGAAGGGGCTAATCATAATTTCTATATTATCATCGCTTCCCCAACTAAAATCACGGCTCATTTGTTGTGCCGAAATTTTATCTGGTTCACTGTCGAAGCACCAAATGCCGATATACATTTGGTTGGTATTATAAACGACTGAAATCCGTGTTTTTTCGGTTGTTGGCATTCCTTCGCTTTGTTCTCTTTGTGTAAAATTTTCAATGGCAATGGCATCCAACCAGCAAGGTTCGTTCAAATGTCCGTCGAGTTTAATTTCTCCGGCAAAGGGCATTGCTCTAAGTGTATCAGGCTGCGAATGCTGTCCAAACAGATTGTTGCTCAATACCAATATTAAAATACATATAATTAGTTGTCTCATAATGCAATAAAGTTTCTTTTCATTTTCATTTCGATGTATTGCGTTGTCTTTCTCCGCTTGTGCCAAGTGTGATGTTATACCCTTTTTTTAAATTTATCAACTTCCATATATCATTGATTAACAAGTGGTCAAATGTTTGTATAGGGTCTTTTAATATTTCTTCTGTTTTCATATTTGGTCGAATATCGCAATAATAAACTCAGTCCAATGGATTTAATTTCACCGTATATCCTTTGAAATGTCCGGGCAGAAATGTTGAATTTATTCTGTATTCATTCTCTTTTTTTGTTTTCTTTCTTTGAACATCACTTAAGAAGATTGCAATATGAGGTGTTTGAGTTTCTGTCAATTTGTTGTATAAAAACTTGTCTATGAATATTTTGTCTATTCTATCTTTGCTTGATGTTTTCACTGAACCTATTACTTTTAATTCATCGTTTTGTTCGATTATCAAATTATGCTGATAACTCATTTTGAATAATTCCTTGTTTTTAACTGTCACAGGAACTTGCACTATTCCTGGTTTACAGTTAAGCCCAATCTCTAAAAGTATCAGACGAATAAAATTTTCGAATAAATCTCCGTTAAGTTTTCTTGCAGTATTTGATTTTCCGGCAGGTAGTGCGTCAAGTGCTTCTCCTACTGATTGTTGTATCGTGTAAGTTGAGTTGTTAAGTAAATCTCTAATCGTTGTACTTCTGTTGTTTACATGATTAATAGATCTTAGAATTTTCAAATATTCCGTTGATGACTTTTTAAATTCATTCGCACTTATCATTAAATTAGTGTTTATTGGTCTTGTTATCTGAAAATTAGCTTCCTTTTTATATTGATAAAAGCTGTAATTATTTTCGTTTTGTGATACAATTATTGCTTGTAGATTATCTTCAACATAATTCAAATAATCTGTGCAAAAGTTAATATATCCGGCTAAATCCTGAAATTTAGATTTGTCAGTTGCGTGTTTTACAAGTTGTTTTATTGTCATCTTATTGAATTTCTGCGTTGTAAATTATCAAAATCATGTTTAATCCATTTTTCTATTGACCATTCTGGCACATTGTCTATTCGTTCAATTGACCAATCAAGATATTCAGGCGATAAATCGCAAGCAAACCATTTACGTTTTAATCCGTAACTCCGTCAAAAATACGTAATATTTTTGCAAAAAAGTCTTAATTTATTTGGAATTGAGATTTTTTTTATGTTATTTTGCTGTTACGTAAATACGTAATATATGGCAAATTCAAAACATCCACAATGGGCACTCGATTGTAAACGACCCGGAACCGAGTTACGAAAAATTAATGGTCGATATTACCTCTATGCCGTAAGCAGTAAATGGGATAAAGATGCAAAAAAAACAAGAAAAATCAGCGGTAAGCTGCTGGGGAGTATTACAGAAGAAAAAGGGTTTATCGAGTCTAATAAATATAAAATAAGCAAACAGCACTTCGATAAACCATTACAAGTCAAAGAGTACGGTGCGAGTAATTTTATCACTTCTCATTTCAATGCTTATATCGAAAAACTCAAAACAGCTTTTCCTGATATTTGGAAAGAAATTGTGGCCCTAAGTTTTAATCGCATGCTTTACCACAGTTCAATTAAAGATTCGGCATTTTTATTCGAAAAAAGCTATTTGTCGGAACTATATTCCGATATTACCTTGAATGACAAAAAGGTATCGGCTTTGTATCGAAAAATAGGAATCGACCGAGCTGCCGTAACTTCATTTATGAAACAGTTTATCAGGAATGACGAGCATATTATTTTTGACGGTACGCAATTCATTTCACATTCAAAACTTATGGATGAAGCAAAAGTGGGTTACAGTTCAAAACATAATTATGAACCGCAACGAAACTTGTTGTTTCTATTTTCGGTTCAAAGCCAAATGCCGGTTTTTTACCGACTTTTGCTTGGAAACATAACCGATGTAAAAGCTTTCAAAACAACGATGCAGGAAGCCGAATTTATTAATTCGTTCGTAATTGCGGATAAAGGATTTTATTCCGAAGAAAACGTTGAAACCATGAACAACTTCAAGCTAAACTATGTTATTCCACTTCGAAGAAGCAATAATTTAATTGATTACAGCGAAATTCAAAATCCGGAAAAACACGATTTTGACGGTTATTTTGAATATCAGGGGCGATTTATTTGGTACAAAAAAAGTGAAAAAGATGGTAAATCCATTTACTTGTATTTGGACAAACAGCTCAAAAGCAAAGAAGAACATGATTATTTGACCCGCATCAATTCGCATCCCGATAACTATAATTTCTCGGACTTCAAAAATAAATCACATGTTTTCGGAACCCTGACCTTACTTAGCAATGCAAAAGCAAAAACACCGATTGAAGTTTATAAGATTTATAAAACAAGGGGCGATATTGAAACCATGATTGATGCACTGAAAAATAATTTAGAATTAGATAAATCGCATATGCAAAATGAAGAAGCCATGCAAGGCTGGATGTTTATTTCATTTATTGCCTTACAATGGTATTATGAAATTTATATGCTCATTAAGAAAAAAGAACTCACAGCTAAACATTCGCCCAAAGAATTGCTAATGCATCTTGCGGAAATAAAGAAAATTAGAATAAACAATAATTGGGTAGTTTCAGAATTTACAAAAAAAACACAACGCATGTTAGATAAGCTTGGTATTCCTGTTACGTAACGTTTGTGAAGAGTTACAGTTTAATACTATCCAACATCATTTTGCATGAATTGGACATGGAAATGGAACGCCGACACCTTAAATTTGTGCGCTATGCCGACGATTTTAGTGTTTACTGCAAAAGCAAAACCGAAGCACGCAAGATAGGGAACGAACTGTATTTATTTCTGAAAAACCGATTGAAATTACCCATAAACTTCGAAAAGAGTGGCATACGCCGCCCTGTGAATTTCAAAATTCCGGGTTACGGCTTCGTGCCACGTACAAGAAAGGCGAAAAAGGTAAATATCAATTGGTTGTAGAAGACAAACAACTGAAAAACTTAAAATCGAAACTAAAAGAAATCACCCGCAAAACCGCGCCGTTGAGTTTATGCACGAATTATTATTTTTATGGTGTGCATGAGACCGCTTCGCTAAGTTCGAGGAGCGAATACGGAAAATCAAAGAAGTTGGCAGAGGTTGGATAAACTATTTCCGCTTTGCCAGCATGTACGAAAAACTACATCAGCTTGACGGCTGGCTTCGAAATCGTATTCGTTATTGCATCTGGCACGACTGGAAAAAACCTGAACGCAAGCGTAAAAACCTGATACGTTTGGGCGTAAATCCCGAAAAAGCCTACGCATTTAGTCGAACCCGCAAAGGCGGTTGGGCAGTGGCTCAAAGTCCGATTTTAAACACCACCGTAACCCTCGAACGCCTAGTAAAACGAGGCTACGAGGCACTAACGACTCATTACCTAAAAGTTAGCCCACATTACCAAAGTTACCCACTTTTTCCCATTGTTTAACGAACCGCCGTATACGTGAACCGTAGGTACGGTGGTGTGAGAGGCGCACTGACGGGGCTACAATCCCGTCAGCCGTCTACTCGATTAGGTTTTGTTATTTCATTTTAAACGTTTCAAAAAAATTCAGTATTTATTTCGTTTTCAATGATATTCTCGTTTGATAAATGCGAAATATAGGTTTTAACTTTTTTATTTTAACCCGCATTTAACTTATGGGCATCAGGGATTAAACCGACTAATTTTTGCGGGTCGTGAATTAATACCGGAATATGCTGCGGACATATATAAAATACACTTTCCTGATACTCAAATCTTGTTACCGGAACTTGCTCATGGCTTGCATTGCATACAATACACTTTTTTTCTGCTTGATTTTCCATTTTAAAAAATTAATGTTTATTATTATAATTCAGATACTTATATTTTAAAAATTTCTATCAATCTATTAGTTTGTAATAGCGTTTTTTTAACGGCTTTTATTCTGATAAAAATAACTATCGGTTGACCACAAACCAATTATCATATTCGTTGATATGTTTCTGAAAAGCTCCTATTTTAGCTATGATTGTATATTTTCTATGATAAAATAGCCATATCGGGGTCTTACATTCCTTTCCATGCCGAAGCTTCGAGTTGTAAGAATTTTTGCCTTTCCTCTTCTGACATAATTACCACCTGATAATCAAAAATAACACCGAGATTTGTTACAGGGTTTCTGATAGAATTGATCAACTGGTCGGCAATGGGAATATTGGGGAAAGGAAATGCAAAGGTAACTTCTGCTTTTTTATCGGTTACTTTTACGTCTTTAACAATGCCTAAAGTTGTTAAACTTAAATCAATTGCAGGGTGCATCACGCTTGCGATTGTTTCTTCAATTTGTTCTTTTACAGCGTTATTCATATTAATTTGTTTTTAAAAAGTTTTCAATTATTTGAGTTAATTTTTCTTCCTGTACCAATTGATAGTTCATGGAGCTGTTTTCTACATCCTTTTTCATGTGTTTACCAATAGCGGCAACCAATAAAATACCCACATCGTTGAGTAATTCAATGATTTGTGCATGTGAATGTTCGGCTTCTTCGTCGTGTTCGTCCATCGTATTTTCTCTGTATTCAGAATGGATAATTTTACCGTTATTTACTTCATACACCATAAAGCCTTTGCTTTGTCCGGTTCTTTTGGTAATTGTTTCCCGATTATCGGAAGGAATTGCTATTTTCATCTTTTGTGTTTTATGTGATTTTTAAAATTTATTTTTCCGTTTTCACCGCTTTTAACAAACGAACATAATTCTTCAAATAAAAATGTTCTTTAAAATGGCCAAAACCGGCTTCTTTTAGTATTGCTTTCCAATCGCGTTCAATGTAATCAAAGGCATATTTACATTCAATTTTTTTGAATATTAACCGGTGGAAAGCAGGCATTTTTGCCATATCAAATTCGGCAAAATCGAGGATATAAAATATTCCACCGCGCTTTAAATGAGTAAGTGCGTTTTGAATAACATTACTTCGGATTTCGTGTGGGAAACCGTGGATTACAAAGCTGATAAAAACGATATCGAATTGTTTTTGCAAATCGAACGGCTGGTCGATACGTTGTTTTTTAAAACTAATATTCGACTGTCCTTTAAACTTTTGCAAGAACTGATTTTCCATCAGTTCGGAAACATCCAGTCCGGTAATATGGCCGTTTTCGCCAAGGTATATTGCCATTAAAGAGGCATTTCTGCCTGTTCCGCAACCTAAATCTAAAATAGAGTTATTCGGTTGAATATCCATTTGTTTTATGGCTTTTTTTATGAAACCACGGTACAAGCCAAACGACATGGTATTCATTATTTTGTCGTAGTTTTTTGCAACAAATTTGTTGAGTTCAACTCCCGAATCGGGATAAATTTTTTCTGTCATATCTTTTAAAGTTTGAAGAGTTTATTTTATTTTAAAAATGTCATAATAACTTTCTTCCACTTTTCCTTCGATAATGTTTTGTTCGGTTAAAACTCTAAAATAATCTCTAACCTTTTCAACTAAGTTATCTCCACTTACATACTTGAAATTAACTCTGTTCAAAAATAATTCCACCCTGTCAGCGGGTTGTCGCATCATATCAAATGATAAATCGGCTGCTTCGGGTTTATTATCATTTACCCAGTCAATGGCACTTTTTAGTTCATCTAAAAACACTTTTGCCAATTCAGGATTTTGACGCACAAATTCGCCTTTAAATACAATACCGGCATTAGGAAAACTTCCAAAACCGGGGTTTACTTCATTCCAAATTTCATTATACGACAGTATGGATACTTCTTCGCCTCTGTCTTGCATTATTTTTAGGGCATAGCTGGCTTCGGGTTCTCTCAGAATAACTGTATCTGCCTGTCCTTGAACAAAAGCTGCGTAAATTTCCTCCGGTCTTCCGAAAGGTTTGCCGTAAGCAAAATTAAAATCATCGGTATTTAAACCTTTTGCTTTTATCAAGTATTTTGTAATTTTTGTCGGCGGTGCTTCTTCAAATAATGGGGTATAAATTATTTTACCTTTTATGTCATCAAAACCTGAGGCTTTGTATCGGGTAAGAATGACAAAATTATCCCAAACAAAAAGAGCCGGTATTTTTATATCTGCATTTTGTAATTTTATTGAAGTTATTAAAGCCGAGAAACTAATGTCTGCTTTTCCGTTGGCAATCCAAGCAAGGTGTTTTTCTGTCTCTTCCCATACTTTTAGTTCTTTTATTTTTATATTTTTTCTGATTACATCGGATTGAAGCAATCGCATAATTACCGGATAGGCGACAGGGGTTGCGGATTGTATTATCACTTCGGTTTTTATGCTGTTGCTGTTTTCGTCTGTATCAACAGGCTTTTTATAAAAATAAACCCAAATTTCCGAAGGTGAAACATATTCGGTTTCGTGTTCAAAGCCCATTTCGGCAAGCATATTTATCATAGGATAGGGTTCAAACCGCTGAATAAGCACAAACCCATCATCTTCTGCCGTTGCATACGCTTTTTGAATGATAATATCAAATGGATCGGTTTGCATGGTTCGCACATCAAGTTGTACAAAATCGTTTTTTCGTTCACGCCAGTCAATATTTTTCTCTTTTTCAGGATTAAAAACAGATATTCTATATTCTCTCGATTTTTCGATATTTACCAATAAGTCTAAGCCTTTTGCTGTTTTTATTAGTTCAATAGGTTCTTTTATACTAATGATTACAATATTAGATTGTGGTTTTAAATTTGAAAGTTTTTCAATGATTTCAGGCATACTGTCATGATTATAAATATACCTTTCCGAATTTTCTTCCCATGTAATAGCATCGCTTAATTCTATTATATTGAATTGAAAATCTTTATCTTTCATACATTCCGGTGCAATTTTAAGCAATAAATCTTCTGTTCCGTTGGCTTTATTAAGCACATGCAGGATTTCGCAAACAGAGATACCGCTCACTTTTGCCGCATCGTTAAAACTTGCAAACTGTGCCAATGTATTATACATTACAGGGTTAAGCAGTTTTTTAAACTTATCGGAAAAACCCAACAGAACGTCTTTAAGGTGCGGATATTTATCGAGCGTTTCTTTTACTTTATGTTTTGCTAAAATAGGCTCTTTTTTTTCTGTGTTGATGTTCTTCTCTTCACTTTCAATCGCATTAACAGGGCAAACTTCTAATGCGTCTTGGCATTGATTTTCTTCTGCCTCATTTTCGGGTTGTTTATACACGTAGGCTATTTGTTCGCTCATTTTAAAATTCTTGTCGGCTACTTCAACGCAAGCGTGGCAACTGATACATTCTTCTGTTACTTTATATGTTTTCATCTGTCTAAAAATTTATAACTAATTAATAATCTGCAAATTGAATGCGTATGCTTATTTATAAAACTTGTTTTTTCCCGCAGATAGGAACACCTTTATAAATCTGCATTAAATAATATCTTCCGTTAGTCATACCCTTGTGTGTAAAAAATCGTTTTACATAGGTGTTTCATATTTATTTATGATTTCAGTCTAAAAACTATTTTTGAGACAATGCAAAGATAAAAAGAAAAATATTACTTAAATTAAAAACCATAAAAAATTTTCAAAAAAAACATCATAAATATTTGGATATTAACAATATAAATGCTATTTTTGAGAAAAATATTTTAAATTTATGTTTAAAACCAATAATCAACCGGAATTGTTTAATTTGAAAGGCAATTGCTTGATAATGAGCAACAACAGCTTTTGGAAAAGACACCGGAAAAAGCATTTTACAATATCGTATTTACGTAAGCGCCCTGTAAAGTACCTATTTTAAAAGTGGGAAAATATCAGTAAATTGGTTTGGCAATAATTCGGTCAAACGATTGGCTTTATGTTCAGGAATAGATTCCAGAGCATGCTTTAACCATTTATATGGATCAACACTATTTCTTTTACAGGTAGCAAAAAACGAATACATCATAGCCGCACTCTGAGCAGCATCATGTGAACCGGCGAACAAATAATTTTTACGTCCTAGTGCTACAGGTCGAATACTATTTTCCACCAAATTGTTATCAATTTCAAAACGACCATCATCCACATAACGATTTAATCGTGGCCATAACGACAGTGAATATTGAATGGCCTTCCCACGTTCGTCTCAGGCTCTTGCCTTAGACGTTCTATTTCTTAAGGCTTTG
>DYOH01000117.1 GCA_020720625.1 Acetofilamentum sp.
CAGTTACAGCATTTTATAAAAATCAACGCTGGCAGGGTTTTTAGACTAGACTCAGTAATAATTAGCTGCATAGAAAAGATACGGTAAGTAGAAAAAAAAAGGACGAAATTTCGTCCTTTTTTCTATGTGGGAACTAATGGGTTCGAACCATTGACCCCCTGCTTGTAAGGCAGGTGCTCTGAACCAGCTGAGCTAAGCTCCCTTTTTTTGTTGTGCTCTTCGTTTTAAAAGCGATGCAAATATACAGGCTTTTTTATTTCCTGCAAATTTTTTTCGCAATTTTTTTTTGTAAAAATTTATTTTTTTTGTAATTGATTTGTTATCAAAAAAATAAAATGCACTTTTTTGACCATTTTTTTTCTGATAAACAAAATTCTGGTAATACAAGTTCCGTAAATTTTTATTTAGCGGTTTGCATTGCCATCAAAAAAATACTATCAAAAATAAAATCAGGTAAAATTGCGTTTAACTTGATAGATAATTTGTTTTTTTTTATATTTAAACCAAATACTGAATATACCCATGAAAAAAACTGTAGCCTTAATAATTGTAACTCTGGTTCAAATTAATTTTATATTTGCCCAGGAAAAATATGCTTTGCAAAGCGAAGAATATTATATTGAAAAATCGAAAGAATATCAAAACTGGCTTGTAGAAAAGGGTTTAGATAGATATTTTAATTTGGTGAGTAGCGATACTACCGATGGTCATCTTACCTTTTTATTGGGCTTTGGTGAAAATTCTGACGATTCGGCCCGAATAAATTGGGAAACCGCAAAATCTATTTTTGAAAGTAATCATGAATATACATTCGAGGAATGGCTCTATAAAAGTATGATTTCGGTTGTTCAGCTTCATCCTAAATTTGCTAATATACAGGCTTATACAATTAATTCGGCTGGTAAAAGGGGTAAATTTTATCGGGCAATTTATTACGATGAAACTACAAAAGAGATAAAAGTGTTGGTGCGCAACGGCAGTACTAATTTTGACCCGACGAAACTCCTGGCTAATACATCTGCTTTGCGTTCGCTTAATCCGACTCAAATGAATATGCAGGGGGCTTCAAAACTTAAACTCGATTTAAAAAATGTAAGTAAATCTAAATCTGTTATCTTTGATGAGATTGCGGATTTTTCTAAAAATAAATATAAATTGAAGGTGCCAAATGTGGCAAAGGATTTTTATAGAGATAACAGTAAAACTGAAATTTTGTATTTTGAAGTGCGTAATTTGAGAGGTGAGGTTTTTAGTGAGGATGAGAATAATTTTGTTGCAGATTTTATTAGTTGGTTTTCCACCGAAAAGGTAGATTGGAGAACTCTCGAAGAGCTGCATTATATCGTAAAATATATTCCTGCTAGCGATTTTAAATCATTTAGTCTCGAGTTTGACATTAAAGGTCGCTATGGTTCCGGTTTTCATGGTATTAATGAGTGGGAGAAGATGTTTGATATGGAAAAGGATTTTGATCCAAAGCTTGAGCGTTATCAAAAGGCCTTTGCAAATGAAATTTTTGAATATTTAAATAATAAATAGTGACTAAATCGTATAACTTTAATAAAAAACTAGATGAAAGAAAGTAAATTCAAATCGCGTCTTACATGGTATATCCTGGTTGCTAAAATTGTGGTTATTTTATATATTTTTTTCGAATATGCTGTAAAAGGATATACAGGTGAACAAACCATGGCACTTATTAGCCTGATTATTCCGCTTTTTGCCGTTTATTTGGCGGCCATGATTAAAGACGCCAGCGAAAACAGATATGTGGAGGCCGAAAAAGTTGTAGACAAGACGGTGAAACCTTCTTTTGTTAAACTGTCAAACTTTTTATTTGTGCTTTATCCGGTGGCTATAATCATTGTTATTTACGCAGGGGGTGAAATGGCTTCCTTTACATTTACCCAAAGTGGTATTACAATTATTGAGAGTGGGTTGGGTGCCTATATAGGTCAGATTGTTTTTAGTATGTTCAAAAAAATTGAATAGTATTTTGCATGGTTCATCGGATGATTTTTTTGCTAAATCATCCGATGATTTTTTTATATTGCTTATAAATCATTTGTCTCAAAAATATATTTTACGCTTTTTACTAGAATAATTAAACTGATAAAAAAGGCCAGAGCCCAATAAAACGCTTCATCATAGAATCCAAGAAGCATTTTGCCCGTAAGGAAGAGTGCCGAATAGGTAAATACAACTCCCGAAATCCATGCTATAAGTTTAGGAGTGAAATGTAAATTTCCGATGTTTGAAAATTTATCTGGCCAAATTCCTCCCGGATGAACTCTGCTTAAATAGTTTTGTAATATTTTATCGGATTCTGGTTTTGTAATCAGGGAAACGATAATCCAACTGAGGGTAGTAAGTCCTACAGTGAAAAAATATCCCACCGGAAATTCAAAATGCAATAAATAACGGCCTATTGAGTAGAAAATAAATGGACTAACAATGGCTACCAATTCTGTAATGGCATTTATTCTAAACCAAAACCACCTTAAAATGAGCACTGCGCCTAATCCGGCACCTGTTTCGAGCAGGAATGTCCAAACTCCGGAAATAGTTTCAATGCGTGTTGTAACAAGCAAAGCTACAATAAGTATTAGCAGCGTGGTGTATCTGCTTACACGAACATAGTTTTTGTGCGCCGATTTTTTATCTGCAAACGAATTTTCGGGTTTTATAAAACGTTTGTATAAATCATTCACAATAAAACTCGCACCCCAGTTTAATTGCGTGGAGATGGTGCTCATATAGGCCGCAAAAAGCGATACTACTAATAATCCTTTTAGTCCGGAAGGCATAAAATCGCGAATGGCCATGATATAGCCCAGTTTTTTATCGGTTTCTGATAAATCCGGATAAACCACTAAGCTTGCTAAAGCCACCAGAATCCAAGGCCATGGTCTGAGTGCGTAATGAGCAATTTGAAAAAACAAGGTGGCATAAACCGCATTTTTTTCGTCTTTGGCACTCATCATGCGCTGTGCTACATAGCCTCCGCCGCCCGGTTCGGCTCCGGGGTACCAACTTGCCCACCATTGCACCAATCCATAAGCAAAAAATGCCCCTATCCCAATGCCCAGATTTTGAAAATTTGTGGAAAGATTGTCGGCTGTAATAGATGGAAAAAAGCGAAACGCATTTGCAGGCAGTTTCTCAACCAAACCTTTTGTGCCGCCTACTTTTTCGGATTGAAGCACAAATACTGCCAATAATATGGCCCCCAACATGGCGATTGTGAATTGGATGGCATCTGTTACTGCCACACTTTTTAAACCACCCATTGATGCCGTAAAGGCTGCAAAAAGCATGGCTACGCCAACCATCGCCAGGGTATAAGTGTAGTTTAGTTCAAAAAAAACTTGCAAAATGGATATTAAAGCCAGGTTAACCCATGCTATTACCAAAGTATTGATAAAAATGCCTAGATAAACAGCTTTAAATCCTCGCAGAAAGGCTGCTGTTTTGCCACCATAACGAAATTCTATATACTCTAGTTCGGTTAGAACGCCTGCTCTGCGCCATAATTTGGCAAAGAAGAAAGTTGTAAGCATACCACCAATGAGCATATTCCACCACAACCAGTTACCCGAAATGCCGTTGCTTGCTACCAGCTCGGTTACGGCTAAAGGAGTATCGGCTGCAAAAGTTGTTGCAACCATTGATAATCCGGCCAAATACCATGAAAGGTTTTTTCCTCCAAGGAAAAATGATTCCAGATTCTGAGAGGCAAAGCGCCTGAAAGATTGCGCAATTAGTATTACCATTATCAAATAGGCGATAATGATGGCAAAGTCAATATATGATAAATGCATAAATTATTAGTTTACGAGCAAACCGTCTTTCATTTCAATAATTCTGTCCGACAAATAGGCTAACTCTTTGTCGTGGGTTACAATTACAAAAGTTTGTTTAAATTCGTCGCGTAAAAAGAAGAATAACTGGTGCAATTCTGCTTTATGTGCAGAATCCAGATTACCCGATGGCTCGTCGGCAAAAATAACGGCCGGATTGTTTATTAATGCCCTAGCTACAGCTACTCTTTGTTGTTCGCCTCCCGATAACTCTGAAGGTCGGTGATGAAGCCTGTGCCCCAGATTCAGTTTTTCGAGTAATTTTTGAGCTTCTTTGTAAATTTGTTTTTTGTCGCCTCGGGCAATCATCGCCGGAATGGCAACGTTTTCTATAGCCGTAAACTCCGGTAGTAAATTATGAAACTGAAATACGAAACCAATTTTTTGATTTCTGAATCTGGCTGTCTCGTTGGCAGTTAATTTACTGATATTTATACCATCGATAATTACATCTCCGCTATCGGGTTTGAGAAGTGTTCCTAAAATTTGCAGCAGGGTGGTTTTCCCCGCACCACTAGCTCCAACGATGGAAACCACTTGTCCTTTTGATATATGTAATTCGATATCTTTTAATACGCTTACTTGTCCGAATGATTTGGTTATGTGAACAGCTTCAATCATTTTTATCCTTTCATCTGATTGGTAATGTCGTCTATATCTTTTTTGATATTAAACGAATCTACATCTTTTTTTACATCTTTGATGTTTTTTGTTAATTCTGCATCATTAAGTTCTTTTTTTATTTCTTCGGTTGCTTTTCTAAATTCCTGCATCCCTTTTCCTAGTCCTCTTGCCAATTCAGGTATTTTATTGGCACCAAAGAGCATTACTGCCACAAGGATAACAATAAATATTTCTCCACCACTAATAAATAATGAAATCATAAAGCCAATTTTTTTCAAATATAAAACTAAATTAAATCGCTATTTCAAATTATCTGCAAAATATTTATAATTTTTTGTATCTTTCGCAAACGCAACTCTTGGGGTTGTTTTATCATCTAAAATAAAAAGAAATATTATCATGGCACTTTCTTGGCGTCAGATTAAATTAAAGTATTCTAAATTTGAGTTTTATGCATTAGCCCTTTTATTTCCGGTGGCTTTTTTTCTATTTGTTTTTTTGCTTAAATTTCAACACTTTCAGAATAATTCGGTTATAAACTCAGATTTGGTTGAGATTGAGCATATTCAGGTTTCTGTTTCCGATTATCCGGAGCTTGAATCCTTGAGCTATAAAGTACAGGGAAATAGTATTCAATTAATACATGCTTTAAACAAAACGCAAAAAATGATTTCGCGGTTGTCTGCACCAGATATTCAGATTCAGAATAATACAATCAGCATTAAAGAAGCAATTGGAAGTATACACAGCGAAACTAATACAAGTAATAAGCTAAAATATACTATATTCAACATTAATCCTGAGCATGTATATAATATTCGTTTGTCTTATCAGCTCGGGCAAGATGCTCCGGTGGTTATGAATATTAGTTTGGACCTAAAATCGAGAAAATCGGGTTTGATTTTGCTCAATAATGAGGCAAATGTGTTTCAAAATCTAAAATATTTTGTAAATCAGTCGAATAATTTATAATTATTGCATTACCGGTAGCGATATTTCTTTCATTTTTTTCGAATATCTGCTGTCTACTACTTTCCCAAATCGGTATTGAACAAAAAGGGTTAAAAAAAATGGAGAATTTGTGGTTATTGCCATAATTTTTGGTGGAAATAGAAAAAATTCTGCCATAACTCCGGTCTCGAGCATTCGTAGTGTTTCGTCTTTTTTGCTGTATTCAAAACTATAAGAATATTTGGCATGTACTCCCGGATCGGGAATTATTTCGCTAATACCTTTAAAAAATGAGGATGGCCCCAGAATATCTGTAACGGTATGAAGTACTGGGTCGAATTTTTGATCCTCTATTTCGAATGTTGTTGGTATAACTACTTCATAATAAATCGGTTTAAGCATTCCCAATGATGCCCCCAGACTGTAGTTTCTACGAATGGATAAACCTCCTATATCTCTTTTCTGATAAATCTCTTTTTGGTATCCGTAATCTGCACGGACAACTATTAAGGCATTTAGCTTGCCATATACAAATCTACCCGATGTGTAGTAAACCGGATATGGATTGGATATTTTTATCTCTTTGGGATGCTTTAAGTTAGCTATGTCTAGCTCGTAAACCCGATGCCTGAATGCATTAACTCTTACTCCGTAGCGGTAATGAAATGATGCTCCATTGGAGTTAAGCCCAAAGGCATACGTTTTTTCGTTTCGGTAGAATATTTTTTCCTGATCATCTATCTCACCTTGGGCGATAAGAAGATGAGGAAAAATTACTACGAAAAAGACAATATTGTAGAATATACTTTTTTTTGCCTTAAGGAATGGCATTTATTTGCTCTGTTTGAACTGGTTGAACTGGTTGAACATCGGAATATGCCGGACAACTATTTCTTGCAGAATTGCAGGATGTCATTAATGCTAAGCTCATTAAAGCAATGATGGCGAAGGCTGCGATTTTTCTCATTTTGGTTTTAGTTAATTAAACGTATTAATTATTTTTTTTAAAGCTTCTAAAATAAGGTTTTTATACGAAATACTGAAATCATTTATTTTATTTAAACGTTGTTTTTTTATTTTTGTTGGATATATTGTATAAAATTGTAAAAAAAATATCATGATTCCTGAAATTAAAAATCACAAATCTATTCGAAAGTACAAAAATATGCCTGTTCCAGAATCAATTCTGAACGAAATATTGCTTGCAGCCACGCGGGCTTCAAATACCGGAAATATGCAAACTTATAGCATTATTGTTTCAAAGGACGAAACGAAGAGAGAGCAACTTTGGACAGCACATTTTAAGCAGAATATGGTGCTTCAGGCTCCAGTAATTCTTACTTTTTGCGCCGATATTAACAGATTTTCTGCATGGTGCAAATTGAACAATGCTGTGCCTGCTTACAATAATTTTTTGTGGTTTTACAATGCTAGCATTGATGCAGTTTTGGCTTCGCAGAATGCTGCAATTCAGGCACAAAATGCCGATTTGGGTATTTGCTATCTGGGCACAACCACTTATATGGCAGATAAGATTATCGATATTCTTGAGCTTCCGGTGGGGGTAATACCGGTAACGAGTATAGCGCTTGGCTACCCCGACGAAAATCCGCATCTTACTGATAGATTACCTTTGGATGCCATAGTACACCACGAATCTTATCGTGAAGATTCTGATGAAAGCATATTGGCATTTTTTTCTGAAAAAGAAGCCTTGCCTGCCATGATAAAATTTGTGGCCGAAAACAAGAAAGATAATTTAGCACAGGTATTTACTGATGTTCGATATAAAATGGAGGATAATCTGCATTTTTCACAAAAATTTTTAGATATCATCAAAAAACAAGGATTTTTATAATTATTTTGTTTTTGTTTCATTTCGGTCAATATTATTTTATTTTGGTATAAATAATACCTTTAGCTAGAAGATTTTCTAAAGTGAAGGTGTTGTTGTTCTTTGAGTTTGTTGCTCTTTTTGTTAGCGAATAACAGCAATAGCACTCAAAATGATAATTTTATTATACTACATTTTTAAGTTTATTTTGAACTGCTTTATCAGGTAGGCTTTTCATGCATATAGATTCAAAAACTGAATTGTTTATGAATAGCGCAGGCTAATATCCTGGTTATATTATTGAATGTTAGTGAGTTATTCTGTATTTGATAAATTATCCGTATATTTAACGAAATGGCATATTTCTTTATAGTACGATTTGGTGTGCGGGATTTTGTGAATTTATGGAAATGTTGATTTCTTTATAATGCTATCGATTGAAAAATAAAATTTTGTATATACTTTTTAGTCCTTATGATAAAGAAATCATTCGTTTGGCTGTGCCTAATATTATCAGCAATATCAGTATCCCGATTCTCGGCAGTATAGACTTGGCCATTGTGGGGCATTTGCAGTCTGATGTTTATATTGGTGCCGTGGCTCTGGGGACAATGATTTTTAATTTTATTTACTGGGGCTTTGGTTTTTTGCGTATGAGTACAAGTGGATATACTGCGCAGGCCTTTGGCAGAAACAATTTTTCCGAACAGCAAAAGTTTCTTCTTCAGGGTATCGTTATGGCTCTGACTTTGGCTCTGATAGTATTGTTTTTGCAGGGTTTTATCGTAAAATTTGCTTTTTATTTGCTCGATGCAACTAAATCTACCGAAAATTTAGCCGCCGATTATTTCTTTATTCGTGTTTGGGCTGCACCGGCTACTTTAAGCTTATACGTGCTCTATGGTTGGTTATTAGGCATGCAAAATGCCAAATCACCGATGATTATTGCTATTTTAGGGAGTCTTTTTAATACAATATTTAGTTATTTGCTGGCCTATTGGGCACAAATGAATTCAAGCGGAGTGGCTTTAGGAACCGTTTTTGCCCAGTATTTAAGTTTGCTAATTGCTATTTTACTCGTTTGGAAGCAGTATCCGGAGCATTTAAAGAATCTAATTCAAAAGGCCTACCTAAAATGGGGTGAGATTATTCTTTTTTTTAAGCTGAACATAGATATTTTTGTAAGAACCCTAGGTATTATTGCCGTATTTAGCTTTTTTACATCGAGTAGTGCATCGCAAAGCGACCAAAAATTGGCATTGAATACCTTGTTGCTGCAATTTTTTATGTTTTTTTCTTTTTTCGAAGATGGCTTTGCTTTTGCTGCCGAAGCAATTGTTGGCAAGTATTTAGGCCAAAATCTTAAGTGCGATATGATTATTCGAATTAAACGCATTTTTTTCTGGGGATTTCTTGTTAGTCTCCTTTTTAGTGCAAGCTATTTTTTTTGGTCTTCGGCGCTATTGACATTACTTACAAATCAGCATCAAATTATCGGTATGGCCCCCGAATTTAATGTATACATTGTGCTTATTCCGCTCTTTAGTTTTGCTTCTTTTTTATGGGATGGTATTTATATTGGAGCCACAGCATCCCGTGAAATGAGAAATACGATGATTTTGGCTACTTTTTTGGTTTTTTTTCCTGTGTACTATATTTCTAATAATATTCTTGGTTTTGGAAACCACAGCATTTGGATTAGCTTGTTGTTGTTCTTGCTTACACGTGGAATTGCCCAAACTATTCTGGCATTGAGATATAAGTAGTTGTAGTTTGTTGAAAAGTTTTCAAATCGAAATCAGTTTTCTGAAAGGACGAAGGTTATTTTCTGATTCCAATAATCATGCACCCTTAACATTTCGTGAATTGAATAGTCTCTGAAATTAATAATCAACCGCTTATAGTATATCTTATTAAAAAATAGTAGAATGCTAATCAATGATTTTGGCTGATCCAGATTCATTCGTATGGCAAAAATTTATGCTTATCCAGAATATATGGTACAGGCAATGGGGCGCATTTGATATTTGTTGTGCTATCACCATATATTTTAAATTTGGGATGCTTCAACTTTTTTTTCAAATATTATTGAATAGTGCAGTATATTCTCTTTTCGGCAAAAAAATAGTTTGCTACAACCATTGAAAAAGGGCAGGAGTTTCCAAATCAAATTTTGTTTCAGAGAAGGACTTTTGCGATTTTCCTATTTTAGGGTTTTGATGGTAAATGCATTTTTCCGGGTTCCTTGTATTTGTTCAAAATTTGGTAAAAAAAAGGGGCGGTTCTAAAACCGCCCCTAAGTATTTTGAAAATGAACTCAATTAATGTCCAACATTTTGTTGAATATTTGAGTTTGCATTTAATTCCGAAATTGGAATTGGGAAAGCATATTTAAAATCTCCATAAGCAGGGCCACCATGAGTTTGACGAATGCTAATAACCGGAATTGCTCTACCAGTTCTGGCTAAATCATGGAAACGGAATCCTTCGAAGGCAAGTTCTCTTCTTCTTTCTAAAAGAATGATGTCTTCGCTGATAGATGCGTGTGCAACTGCTCCGCGGTTTGCTGTAATCAAGTTTAATTGAGTTAATGCATTGGCATCGCCAGCACTAATTCGCCATAATGCTTCAGCATAATTCAGAATAACTTCTTCGTAGCGCAATAATGGAATATTATAGTCGTAGTTTGCATTTGTTGGATATTTTGCATTATTACGCAAAGCACCAGAAACAACGCCCATTACATCTGTTAAACGTACGTCTGTAGCATCAAAAATATTGGCAAACTCGTCAATTACCTGAATATCGCCATAGCTAGTACCTCTATAGATATAAGATAAGCCATTGATACCAACATTGTCGGTGGGACGGTTAGCAATTTCAAAAATTACGTTTGCGCTATTTTTTGCAGCAAAAGAAGCAGCAAAAGAAGCAGCAGGCATAATAGAGAATAAGCCTGAGTTGATAACAGCTAAAGATGCATCTCTGGCAATAGTCCAATCACCGAAATATAAAGCTACTCTAGAACGAAGCGCTTCAGCAGAAATTTTGCTCAAAAACTCTTTTGTACTAGGGTCATAGTCGGTATTCATTAATGCCATAGCCTGATCAAGATCGTCGTAAATAAATTGTTGTACTTCGGCAACAGTGTTTCTGGATGGTTTTAAATTATCACCTTTGTACTCTTTTACATAAGGAATACCTACATTATTACCTCCGGTTACATGTTGTTGACCGTATAGACGCAAAAGGTCGAAATGAACCATTGCTCTTATAATATAGGCCTGACCTTGCGCATGTTTAATGGCTTCAGCGTCGCCTTCCATGGCTGCAGCATCCTGGGCAATAATAATGTTGGCACTGGCAATAACTTCGTACATTTTTGTCCATGTGTCTGTGGTATAAGCATCAGCTTCACCAATAGTCATAGCAGCAGCAGTAACAAAACGTCCTGAGTTACCGTTAGAGAAAACATTGTCGGCACGTACTTCGTTGAAAATGATGTAATCACGTCCGTAATAAGTGTTATGAGACATACGGTTGTAAGCACCACGAAGAATACCTTCTATGTCTTCCTGAGATTTGATGCTTGTTTCGATAGATTTGTCCTGCGCAAGGGTTGGCTCCAAAAACTCATCTGAATCGCATGAGCTAAAACCCACAATTAGCGCAGCAATGGCTAATATACTAAATACTCTCTTCATTGCTCATTAAAATTTTAAATTAATACCAAATACAACAGATTTAACCGGAGGTGTAGTTAATCGTGTGAAACCATCAGCACGTACTTCCGGGTCGTATTTTAAATTTTCGTCTTTTACCCATGTAAATAAGTT
>DYOH01000019.1 GCA_020720625.1 Acetofilamentum sp.
ATTGTAATTCATTGTAATTCATTGTAATTCATTGTAATTCATTGTAATTCATTGATTATCATTATTTTTCACATTTTAAACAAATCAACAAATCAACAAATCAACAATTCACCAAATCAACAATTCACCAAATCACCAATTCACCAAATCAACAATTCAACAATTCAACAAATCACCAATTCTTTAACAGCACTTAAGTTTTATCCTTGCGCTAATAGCCACCATAAGAGTAACAAAGGCAACAACGCTAACCGAGCTTGCCGGCATAAGAATGGCTGCCACAATAGGCGATAAAAGGCCTCTTACGGCAAAACTCAATCCTACTACATTGTAAATAAAAGACAATATAAAGCTCAGACGCACAATTTTTACGGAAATTCGGCTAAAACGAATAAATTGATTTAAATGCTTTAAATTATTGGATTGTAAGATGGCATCACAGGCCGGCGAAAAGCTATAAATATCGTCGGCAATGCTAATACCTGCGTTACTTTCGAGCAATGCACCAGCATCGTTTAGTCCGTCGCCAATCATCATAACCCGTTTACCTTTGGCTCTGAGTAATCTAATATAATCAAGTTTGTCTTTAGGACTTTGATTAAAATGGATATTCTCAGAAATACCTGTCAGGCGCTCCAAGTTTTCTCTCTCACTATCGTTATCGCCTGAAAGAAAATGTATTTCGTATTCTTTTTTTAGGGTTTGAATCAACAATTCAAGACCTTGTCGATATTTGTTACGTAAGGTAAAATAGCCCAGCACCTGATTATTTTCGCTGAAATAAATGGTTGTTGCTTTGTTTTGCAGGCTATTGCCTTCGGTACCGATAAAGCTTGCGCTTCCGAGTTTATAGCTTTTTTTATTCCATTCGGCTTCTATTCCTTTGGCCGGAATTTCTTCAAATTTATCAAACAGTATTTTGGGTGTTTGTTGAAGATGCTGGTGAATTACCTTACTCGCAGGATGTGTGGAATTTCCGGTCATAGAGTAAATTATTCGACGATATTCTTCGCCCAGATCTATTCCGGAATATTCCATTTGGGCCTCGTTACTCTCGGTAATTGTACCGGTTTTATCAAAAACGATGGTATCTACTTTGCTAAGCGCCTCTACAACATCTGGATTCTTTATAAATAGGCCTTTTTGACCAAAAATGCGCATTGTATTGCCAAAAGTAAAAGGTATGGAAAGTGCCAGCGCACATGGGCAAGCTACAATTAGTACAGACGTAAAAGCAAACAAGGCAGTAAGCGGATTGATAAATAGCCACATAATTCCGCTTAAGATACTAATAGACAGCACTACTACGGTAAAATACTTGCTTACATCGTCCATCATATCGCTAAGGGTTTTCACCGAAGTTTTTTTGTGCTCCTGGTTCCAGATTTGCGTTAATCTACTTTGCTTAACTTCTTTAATAAGCTCAATTTCGATACTTTGACCAACCAAACGTCCGCCTGCATATATTTTATCACCGGGCGATTTACTCACCGGACGTGCTTCTCCGGTAACAAAGGCATAATCTATAGAAGCCTCGCCTTTTAAAAGCAAAGCATCGGCAGGAATAAGTTCCTGATTACGGATTAAAAGTCTGTCGCCCACAGCAATTTTCTCAATCAACACGCTTTCTTCTTCGCTATGTGCATTTAATTTGGTAACGGCAATGGGAAAATATGAATTGAAATCCCTATCAAAAGAGAGCGCTTTGTAGGTTTTTGCCTGATACCATTTCCCAATCAAAAGAAAAAAAACCAATCCAGCAAGGGAATCCATGTAACCGGTGCCACTTCCACTGAAAATTTCGTAAGAACTTTCCAGAAAAATGGCAATCATACCAATGGATATAGGCAAATCGATATTGATTATTTTATGCAATAAATTTTTAAAACCCGAAGCCAAATAGTCGGTGCCACTATAAAACATGATGGGCAGCGACAAAAGGAAATTTAAAATACCAAAAAATCGTTTAAAATCTTCGGTAATAAATTGATTTCCGGGTAAATACTCCGGAAAACTGAGGAGCATAGTATTACCAAAAACAAATCCTGCAACACCAATTTTGTAAATGAGCGTTTTTGTAGAAACATCGGCAGCTTTTTTATTAATATCGTCGATAGTAATTTGCGGAATGTAATGAATAGAAGCAAGCAATTCGACCAATTGCCGCAAAGAAACCTGATTTTCGCGATAACTAATGCTTACCCGCTTTTTTACAAAATTTACTGTAGATTGAATAATACCAGGATGAAGTCGTTGCAAATTCTCAAGAAGCCAAATACATGAACTACAGTGTATTGCCGGTACATAAAGCGTTACTTTGGCAATGCCGTCTTCCTGAAATTCGAGCAACTTGGTTACAATATCTGCATTATCGAGATAAGCGTACTTTTTTCCAAATTCATGCACATCAACTTTAATTCCCGGAGTGTCTTCCATGTTATAGTAGGTGTATAATTGCTTTCCGTTTAAAAGCTGATATACCGATTTGCATCCATGACAGCAAAATGGTTTTCCTTGATCCCAAACCGGATTTTTTCCGCAATCGGCTCCGCAATGCACACAGATAATTGTTTCTTTCATTAAGTTTGTTTCTTTTTCAAATTAGAAGCCTAAACTAAATAAAAAATAAATGATTGGGCTAAAATTATACTAAAAAGGCCCAAAGGAATTGTTCCTTCGGGCCTTGAAAAAAATGAATTAGCGTGCTTATTGAATGTTGATATTTCTTTTGGGCTTTATTACAGCCTCATTGCGTTTTGCAATATCGAGTTTAAGTACACCATTTTCGTATTTGGCAGCAATCTTTTCCACATCTGCTGTTTCGGGCAATGTAAAGGCTCTTTTAAAATTGGCATAAAAAAATTCTCTCTTGGTGAATTGTCCATTTATTTCTTCGTTGCCCTCCTTTTCAGATGAAATCGTAAGCACATTATTATCCAAATCGATTATAAAATCATCTTTTTTTAAACCCGGTGCTGCAATTTCGATTGTAAATTTATCGGCAAACTCAATGATATTAACGGCCGGAACTGTACTTCTTTTTCTCAAAGCCGGAATATCGCTTACATCTCCCGAAAAGAAATCGTCTAATAAATTACTGATATTAGCCCAATCTGCATAATTTTTTCTAATGAGTGTCATAATGTATTCCTCCTGTTATTTTAAGTTTAAAATTTTGTTTTGTATAGAAATATCAATTCGTATACCAACAAAAAAATACAGACAAATTGACATAATAAAAAAATTAATAACTAATATACAGCACTAAACAAATGCCATTATTTCACTTTCACAAATTTAACTCTGGTTTTGTCCACATAATCGAGGGAATTGATATGCAGAAAATAAGTTCCTGCATCAAGATCAGAAACCACCACGGCGGTATAAGGAGTGTAAAAAATAGATTGCGATTTAACCAAAACTCCGCTTAGGTTAAAAATCTTAAGATCGTAACTCTTAAAGGAATTAAAGCCGCTCAGATTTATTTCGTTTCTTGCAGGATTTGGAAAAGCCTTAATACTAAAACTTTTTTCAATGGGCAAAGGAGCAGTATAATTGGTTTTAAACAAAAAATTATCTGTAATAGAATTGCCCATTGCATCGGTAGCTTTGATGCTGATTGTACCTTCGCCTTTAAGCAATGATTTAACCATCAATTTGTTATTACTAATATCGGCTTCGCACAAAATCGGATTTTCATTATGCAGATCAAAATTCAGTCCTAAACCACCACTGTGATAAAAATAACCTTCCAAGTCGAGTATAATAAGCGTATCGGTGGTATTGATTAAAATATCGGGAATATACTGATAAACAATAGGTTTGAAAACATGCAAAGATTCATTGAGCTCAAAGTCCCATATTCCGCGCCCAAAAGTACTAAATCTGGCCACATTTTGCTGCTCAATAAACTCAACATTCCAAAAAATAGCATCGGGCAAAATACTATCTTGCAAAGAAATCCATTGGTTCGTTCTGAAAAAATAGGCAAATGCCCCAATTTCGGAAGCAGCAAATAAAATGCTATCGTTATTGCTCAAAGCCAAACCTGTAATCAAGGTCTTGGGCATATTACTGGCAAGTGGTTTAAAATCCAAACCCGAATTTTCGGACACATATATAGCCGAAAGTCCTGACTCATAAGCACTCCCAGCCCAAAAAAGTAAACTATCGGTCTGTGATGAGCACAAAATTTTAGCTCCATAAAAATATTGTCCGGCTGGACCTGGACTCCAATTGCTAATCCGCCAACTAATGCCACCATCATTACTCCTAAAAAATCGTCCCAAATTGGTAGAAACAAACAATACTTTATCGTTGAAAGGCGAAACTGCAATGGCAGAAATCAGCTCGGAATTTACAGATGCAAAATTATAGGCCAAAGTTCGGGATTTGATATCAGAAATTTCGAAACTTAATTCTGCAAGATAATTTCCACTTTGTGTCTGAAAAGCCCCTCCGGCCATCCAAACACTGTAGTTTCTGCCAGGATACTGTGCTATTGGAGGTAACCAAAGTGCTGCCGCCTTATTAAAGTAGTAGCGAATATCCGGATTCCCGGAAAACATAACAAATCCGGGATATACTGCCCAATAATCGAGTACATCGTTGTTGCTAACCAAATGCCCAAAATCTCCGGCCAATATTTGCTTTATTACATTTAATTGCTTAGGCTGCAAACTATCTGTTTTTTGTAATCCTTGGTCCTGGCTGCCAAAAATGGCGGAAGCGTTTCTACGATTACTGCTCAAACTCGAATAATACTGATTTATATTCAAACCGTCCATACTAATGTTTTCGATTTGTGTTAGTTCACTACCAGAAACATAGATACCTCCGTCGGTTGCCGTAAAAATAAGTTCTCCGTTCTTGCTTGCAAAACTTTTAATGGCAGGAATATCGGCATGAAATTTTTGCTTGATATTTTGATAATATTCCGTCCAATCGCTCACTTTTGTCCAGCTCTGACCATTATTTACGGAAAAATAAAAATTTACACCCCCAAAATATATTAATGATTCGTTTCCTAATGAATGTGTTATACTATTAATCATAAAAGGGTTCTCCGGAATATAGGAGATAAACTCGTACACCCCATTGCTTCTGTAAGCGTAAAAATCGGTCTGATTTTCGGCAAAAACGGCAATAATCAAATCATCGGCGCCGCCATTCGGATTTCCACTCAGGATAAGAGAGCCTATCCTTAATGGTCGGATAATGCCACGAAGATTCTGCATCCCCAACGTATCCATCTGGTATATAGATGATTCAATTGTTGCAAAAATTTCATTTTGCAGGTTAATAAAAATATCGGCGTATTGTGCATTTCCAACATTCTTGCTAATTTCCTTAAATGTATAGCCTAAATCGTTGCTAAAAAAAACAGCTGTATACGCTTGGCCATCCGAATAGTATTCAGCCAAAAGCAACAAAAATGGATCTGCACTATTTTCTACGAGCACTCGTTTAATATATCCATCGTTTTTGATAGCTTCCAGCCCTTCAGCTTTTATCCAGCTCTGTCCCTGGTTGTTACTTACGAAAAATCCGTCGAACGACTGAGCGCCGGACGCCACAAAAAAAACTTCACCAAGAGTTGAGTTAAGATGCTTAACAAAAATAATATCAGGAATGCGGTAATGGTTATTTATACATGTCCATGCACCTTCATCATTTAGTTTTTTTTTCCAAATATGACCTCCAGCCGAAGCGGCGTAAACAGTGTTTGTGGTGCTATCAAAATCAAGGGTGTGAACTCTTCCGGCATGATTGATACTGCCTATTTCGTGCCATGTCCCAATATTTTGCTCTGTTTTTCGAATCCGGACTTTTGTTTTTTGGTCTAAACTTCGCCAATGCTCTGCATTAGAAGATTGGCGGTGCATTTGCTCATAATATGCTATGCGTCCGGAATCTTTTGCAGAAATGGAATAATACAACTGATGGTTTTGTTTACGGTATTCTTCATCGGAACAGGAAAAAATGAATAACGTAACAGTCAGGCAGAGATAAATATATGTGGTAAATTTGTGTCTCATAAATTATGCAGGGAAAATAATAAAATTTATTCGGGCTATGAAACCTTATCTAGTATTTATTTTCTGTTCGGCGATAAAATAAAAACCTGCTACAGCAGGCAAAACAACAGCCAATAGCCATACAAGAAAGAAAATAATGGTAATAAGGAAAGTTGAAACTTCCATTTGCGAAAAAATAAATACAGCCACCGTTCCGCGAATACCGATATCGGCCAGTTGAATCACCGGGAGCAAATATAATACAAAGAAAACCACCGCCATACCCGACAAAAAATCAAAAAAAGCGATCTCAATTCCGAATGCAGCAAATAAAAAATGATACTGCAAAATAAAAACCGCATAACGTAATACGGACAATATCAGCAAAACAAATAATTGAGAATAAGCAAACGACAGTTTCTGCGTTTTGAGCCTTTTGCGGATTCCCAGCCAAAAGAGATATACAAATAAAATTAGAAATGGGAGCAAAATTGCCCAAGAAGTATTAAAAAGATTCATTCTCTTTAATTCGAGCCAACGATTAGAAATATGATATACAAAAAAATAACCTACAAAAATTGTTACCGCAAATTGCATAAAACTATTGAGCATTGCGGCTACTCCGGCATTTAAACGACTTTCTTTGGGAAATAAAAAAACTCGGGCGGCAATCTCTCCGGCTCTGTAAGGAGTGCTAATGCCTGCCGACAAAGAAATAAGCACATGCTTAAATGCTGTAAAAAAACCAATTGTAAGCTCCTTTTGCCGACTTATGTATTTCCATTTCAAAGCTTCCAAACTCCAATTTACCAAAATACTCGTCAAGAATAAAAACATGAATCCAAAATTTCGAAAAGATAAGTCGGGAAGTTCGATGCTACTGAAATCATCAATTTTATACAATTCCAATTTTAATTGAAAAAAAAGTAGCACAAAGCCAACTATAACAAATAGATATTTTAAAACTACTACAATATGCGAACGTTTTTTTTGCATCAGGTAAAAAAAATCAAATTCAAGCCAAATTAGATTATTTATCAATTCCCCTGCGATTAAGCACCGGCAGCATTACCAGAGAAAGAAAACCCATAACAATAAGAAAAACAGTAGAAACCCCATGCACAGCAAAGGCAAAGGCAGCTCCATCGGGGTTTACAGCAACCCCATAAATGGCTAATGTTTCGTATACCATAAAATGCCAAGCTCCAATGCCACCAGGAACAGGGGCCACCATACCAAAACTCGCCAATACAAATACGGTAAGTGCAATCAGAGGATCTAAATCCTTCGTAAAATCGAATGCAAAAAAACTTATATAAAGCATAAGATAATACATCAGAAAGATAAAAAGTGAATGAAAAATAAAGGCAGCTTTTTTCTTCATTTGGGCAACAGTTTTCATACCATCCCAAAAACTTATTAAAAATGCGGTTATTTTTTTCGAGATTCGCCAATGCTTTAACTTAAAAAAAAGTAAATAAATGCCCACCAAGCCAATAGCAGCTATGATTACCATCAGCCAAATTAGTTTAAGCATATCAAAACTCCGGCTTTTCTGACTGATATTGGCTATTAAAAAGGAAGTAATATCCTGAAATTGAATAACAAAAACAATAAATGCCAACAAAAGCAGCACAAACATATCAATAATACGCTCTAAAACAACTGTTCCGAGTGTTTTAGAAAAACTTAATTTTTCGTATTTTGTCATAATACTGCAGCGCGAAAGTTCGCCCAAACGAGGAAAAGCCATATTGGCGATATACATTACCATTACGGCAAAAAAAGTATTTAAAAAACCGGTTTTCTTTTCAGCAGTTTCGAGCAATATTTGCCAACGCATGGCTCTACTGATATGACTTAGCAAACCTAAAAACAATGAAAGAAAAATCCACCAAAGATTGGCTTCTTTTAATGATTGCAAAATACTTTCTGTATCCAATTCCTTATAAGCCAACCAGAATAGTAAAATTCCCAATCCAAAGAACGCAAAGAACTTAAAAATCTTTTTAAATATTGGATGCATGTAAAATATATATTTTGTAAATTAAGAACAATTATGGCGATTTTTTCCATAAGTAACACCAAATATATATTTAAAATATTTTAATCAAATGCTGAAAAACATATCAGAAAAAAAGAACGTATCTTAAATAAGAATTACTTTTACGTATGAATAACATATATACCTTAAGAGATATAACTATATATCGTAAGTAACAAAAAATTTATGCTTAAAAAAATATTTAATTTTTACTACGAAGGATTTGTAAATATGAGTAAAACAGGTAAAACCCTGTGGGCAATTATATTTATCAAATTATTTATCATGTTTGCCATTCTAAAAATGTTTTTCTTTCCGAATGTTTTAAAGACACAGTTTAAAACGGACGAAGAGAGAAGTAATCACGTAATTGAGAACTTAACAACAATTAAATAAACAAGTATGGATGGATTAGATTTAGCACTAGTTAACTGGTCGAGAGCTCAGTTCGCCTTAACCGTCATGTATCACTGGATTTTCGTACCATTGACACTAGGTTTGGCTTTTATAATTGCGTTTATGGAAACGCTTTATGTTCGTACCGGAAAAGATGAGTGGAAAACGACCACCCAGTTCTGGATGAAACTTTTTGGTATCAACTTTGCCATTGGCGTAGCAACCGGAATTATTCTGGAATTTGAATTTGGAACCAACTGGTCGAATTATAGTTGGTTTGTTGGCGATATTTTTGGTGCGCCACTTGCTATTGAAGGTATTATGGCCTTTTTTATGGAATCCACCTTTATCGCCGTAATGTTTTTTGGATGGGATAAAGTGAGCAAAAAATTTCACCTTTGGTCTACATGGTTAACCGCCTTTGGTGCCAATTTATCCGCCTTATGGATTTTGGTTGCAAACGGATGGATGCAACTCCCAGCAGGTATGAGCTTTAACCCGGAAACAGCGCGCAATGAGATGGAAAATTTCTGGGAAGTGCTTTTTTCGCCGGTAGCCATCAATAAATTTCTACACACCGTTTCTTCGGGATATGTGCTTGCATCTTTATTTGTTATTGGCATTAGCGCTTGGTTTTTGCTCAAAAAAAGAAATCAGGTTTTTGCCCGAAAAAGTATTGTTGTAGCATCCCTTTTCGGTCTTATATCATCTGTTTATCTTATAGTTACAGGTGACGAATCGGCTCGTGTTATGGCCAAATACCAACCTATGAAATTTGCCGCCATGGAAGGTTTGTACGATGGTAAGGAAGGAGCTCCATTAGTTGCAATGGGTTTCTTTGGAAAAAAATCGGCTGAATCTCAACGCGAAGAATTTGCCGTTAAACTCGAAATTCCAAACTTTTTATCATATATGGCTTTCCTTGATCCGAATGCCTTTGTGCCCGGAATAAAAGATTTGGTGCATGGAAACCCCGAAAGAGGTTTAGTGCCCTACGAACAGCGCATTGCAAATGGTAAAATTGCCATAGAAGCTTTGGCTGCATACAAAAATGCTAAAAAAGCCGGCGATGAAGCAGCTGCCATAGAAGCCGAAAAAGTTTTCAGAGCCAATTTTAAAGATTTCGGCTACGGATATTACTATCAACGCGATATACACGAGCTAATTCCGCATGTTCCAACTACTTTCTATGCTTTTCATACCATGGTTATTTTAGGTGGATGGTTTTTGCTGATGTTTTTCCTGGCCTTGTTCTTTGAATACAAGAACAAATTGGAAAACAAACGTTGGCTTTTGTGGGCGATGGTTTGGACCATTCCACTGGGTTTTATAGCACAGCAAACAGGTTGGATTGTGGCCGAAGTTGGCCGTCAGCCTTGGGTTATTCAGGATTTGATGCCTACCATTGCGGCTGTATCGAATATTGAAGTAACCAATGTACAAATTACATTCTGGATGTTCTTTATCACTTTTACTTTTTTATTGATTGCCGAATTTCGCATCATGTTCAAACAAATTGATAAAGGCCCTTCTCAAGCTTAATCATTAACCTTAAAATTTAATACAATGTTCGAAGCATTATCATATTCATTTTTACAACATTATTGGTGGGCAATTGTTTCTCTTCTTGGAGCATTACTTGTATTTCTGTTGTTTGTGCAAGGAGGCCAGACCTTAATTTTTTCCATTGGAAAAACAGAACTAGAGCGCACCATGCTCATAAATACGCTGGGTCGTAAATGGGAATTTACTTTTACCACGCTTGTTACTTTTGGCGGTGCATTTTTTGCATCTTTTCCATTGTTCTACAGCACCAGTTTTGGTGGCGCTTATTGGGTATGGATTCTTATTCTGTTTGCCTTTATTGTGCAGGCTGTTTCGTATGAATACCGTACAAAACCAAACAACTTTTTGGGTCAACGCACCTACGAATACTTTCTTTATTTCAATGGAGCGATTGGCACTATTTTGCTCGGTGCCGCTGTTAGTACATTCTTTACCGGCTCGGCATTTACCATAGATAAAATGAACTTAACCAATATTGGTTCAAATCCGGCCATTTCTTATTGGGTAGGACCTGCACATGGTTTGGAAGCTGCTTTGGTTATTCAGAATCTGGCACTTGGATTAGCCGTTTTCTTCCTTTCCAGAGTTTTAGGTTTACTTTACTTCTTCAATACCATTGATAAAGATGTAATTGTGGAAAGAAGCCGTAAATCGCTGTTAATCAACTCTGCACTATTTTTGGTATTTTTCTTATTCTGGCTGATTCGTCTCTTATTTTTAGATGGTTTTGCCGTTAATCCGGAAACAAATGTTGTATTTTTGGAGCCTTACAAATATTTGCACAATTTCTTGCAAATGCCAATAGTACTCATTATACTGCTACTTGGTGTTGTTGGTGTGCTTTATGGAATAGCCATGCCTCTGCTAAAAAAAGATGGAACAAAAAGTATTTGGTTTGCAGGAACAGGAACAGTTTTAACCGTTTTTGCTCTTTTGTTAAATGCCGGCTACAATAATACTGCTTTCTATCCTTCTTATCCTTGGGATAAAGCTGTTATTGACAACACCGAAGCGATAAATGCATTTATGCAAAGCTCTTTAACTATAGAAAATAGTTCTTCGAGCCAATTTACATTAATTGTAATGAGCTATGTTTCTTTATTAGTTCCTTTTGTTTTGGCCTATGTTTTCTATGCTTGGCGTGCTATAAACAACAAAAAGATTACTGAAGACGAAATGGAAGGAAGTTCACACGTTTATTAAATTTTAAAAAGAAAAATATTATGGAAATTACTTTTGATATTACACCCTATATAATCTGGTTTTTCACATGGCCGCTGCTCGTTGTGGTAAGCTACCAAATTATAAAAATCGGCATAAAAAAATGGGAACAAAAAAACGAAGCAACTGCTAAAAAAGTATAGCTTAAGCGTATTCATATAAAAAAAACCTTTCGGATGCCAATTCGAAAGGTTTTTTTGCTTTTTTCTAATTCGCCAAATTCTTGCTACAAAGATGTCGCAGCTACAACAAATGCGATTTTGAAAATAAATTTACTTTGATTTGATTTAAATAAAACAACAAAATTCTTTAAATTTGCATAAAATTAGATGATATGCAAGAACCTGAAAATAAAATAGAAATAAAACAAAAATTCATAAATCCATTTACAGATTTTGGATTTAAAAAAATATTTGGCTCTGAACCAAACAAAGATTTATTAATTGATTTTCTAAACGAATTGTTAAAAACGAAAGAGAAAATCAAGGATTTAACTTACAAAAAAACAGAGCATTTAGATTCAACCGAAGCAGATAGGAAAGCGATTTTTGATTTGTATTGTGAAAATGAAAAAGGTGAAAAATTTATTGTTGAATTACAAAAAGTTAAACAGCAGTTTTTTAAAGACAGAAGTTTGTATTATGCAACTTTTCCAATACAAGAACAAGCAATAAAAGGTGAATGGAATTACGAACTAAAAGCAGTTTATTGCGTTGGTATTCTTGATTTTGTATTTGACGACAAAGATAAAGACAGATTAGTTGTAGACGAAATCGGATTAATAAGCAAAAAAACAGGTAAAGTTTTTAACGATAAATTGAGTTTTGTTTACGTTCAAATGCCAAATTTTACGAAAACAGAAGACGAATTAGAAACCCACGAAGATAAATGGTTTTATCTATTAAAAAACTTACATAAATTTGACAGAATACCATCAAAATTGCAAGATAAAATATTTAAAAAAGTATTTAAAATTGCAGAAATTGCGAAATATTCAGCAGAAGAAAAACAACGATATATTGACAGTTTAAAATTCTATCTTGATTTAAAAAATTCTTTGGATTATGCAAAATATGAAGGAAAAGTAGAGATTATAATTGAAATGATTAAGGAAGGAATGAATAACGAATTAATTCATAGATTGACAAAACTGTCTTTTGAAAATATTGATGAAATTCGCAATATATTGAATAATAAGTGATAATTCAGCTAGCATTTGCTAAAACGATAATTGCATCAAGGTTACTAACTTTGAAACAAAGGAATAGAAATTTGAAACATCTTACATTCAACTCCTGCACCTGCCTTTAGCATTTTTCGGTGCTAAGCACCTTATTTTATTCAATTTTCATATTGTTCTACAAAGATTCCGCAGCTACGCTGTTTTTCTTCTAATTCGCTAAATTCTTGCTACAAAGATGTCGCAGCTACGCTGCTTTTTTCTAATTCGACAATTATTTTCTACAAAGATTTCGGTGCTACGCACCTTTTTGTAATACAATTTTCTTATTTTCTACAAAGATTTCGCAGCTACGCTGCTTGTTCTTTAATTCGCTAAATTCTTGCTACAAAGATGTCGCAGCTACGCTGCTAAAAAAATATTTTCACAAAATAATACGATTTTGTGGCTTTTTAGGGGCATCGCCCCGACATCTTTGTAGAAAACGCAGCCACCACAGAGAACAAAAAGGGGCGTAGCCCCGAAATATACCTTTTTGTATTTATTGTTCTACAAAGATTTCGCAGCTACGCTGCTTTTCTTCTAATTCGCTAAATTCTTGCTACAAAGATTTCGCAGCTACGCTGCTAAAAAAATATTTTCACAAAATAATACGATTTTGTGGCTTTTTAGGGGCATCGCCCAGATTTCAATATAGAAAAGGTATTCTTTATAAAATATTTCAAAACATGAGCATAAATCCTTTATTCAATTTTTTATATTTTTCGATTTCTGCCTGTAAAAATTTTATTTCTTGTTCTGCAATAAATTCGCGGAATATTTCCAAATTCTCTTTTTCTTCGGTTTCATTCAGCGCATCAATATATTGAGCTCTATCTTCAGTAAAAATCTTTATTAATGGTTCATTGTGATAGAGCTGAATGTAATTCATTAATAATCTCGCTGTTCGCCCATTCCCATCACCGAATGGGTGAATGTTTACGAAATTATAATGAATATCGGCAGCAAGTTTCAATATTTCAGTTCCTTTTACCGCATCAATTTTCTGATTAATGGAAGTACATAATTGAGCTATCAAGCTTGGAACTTTTTTTAAATCAGGAAAATACTTTTTATCCACATATACTTGTGCAAGGCGCAAATCACCTTTAGAAGTATCAAAACTTCCAAGAGCAGTGTTTGTAAAACTTCCGGTGTTTTTCATTACATAGGCGGCAATTTCCTGAATAAATTCAACAGACAATTTTCGTTTTAGCTTAGCTTGTTCCTGAATAAACTGAAATGCCGCAAAATGATCCTTGATCATTAAATGGTCTTGTAGTGGCTTTCCTGCCGCAGTAAGACCATTTTCCAGTAATATTTTAGTATCGGTTTCTGTCAGCGAACAACCTTCAATTTTGGTAGAATGCCAAACGATTGAAATAATACAAAATTTCTCATAATCGAGAACTTCTTGCAAATTCAGATTTTTGTATTCTTTGTTCAATTTATCTAAATCGCCCCACATACTATTATATTTCAATCATTTACATTAAATAAACTAATTTCAAATCTCATCTGCAAGATAGTAATTATTTTTTAAATTCGCATTACTTACCATTGTTGCACATCTTCTATACTTTCTAATGTGTACAAGCTTTTCTCTGCTTCTTTTTGGAAAATTGCAGGCAGTTCGACAAAGATTTCGCAGCTACGCTGCTAAAAAAATATTTTCACAAAATAATACGATTTTGTGGCTTTTTAGGGGCATAGCCCCGACATCTTTGTAGAAAACGCAGCCACCACCGAGAACAAAAGGGGCGTAGCCCCGAAATATACCTTTTTGTATTTATTGTTCTACAAAGATTTCGCAGCTACGCTGCTTTTTGTAATACAATTTTCTTATTTTCTACAAAGATGTCGCAGCTACGCTGCTTTTCCTCTAATTCGACAATTATTTTCTACAAAGATGTCGCGGCTACGCTGCTTTTCTTCTAATTCGTCAATTATTTTCTACAAAGATTTCGCAGCTACGCTGCTTTTCTTCTAATTCGACAATTACTTTCTACAAAGATTTCGCAGCTACGCTGCTTTTCCTCTAATTCGCTAAATTCTTGCTACAAAGATGTCGCAGCTACGCTGCTTTTCTTCTGATTCGCTAAATTCTTGCTACAAAGATTCCGCTGCTACGCTGCTTTTTTCTAATTCCCCAACATCTTGCTACAAAAATTTCTGCTAAAAAATAGATTTTTTTCACAAAATAATACGATTTTGTGGCTTTTTAGGGGCATAGCCCCGACATCTTTGTAGAAAACGCAGCCACCACCGAGAACAAAAGGGGCGTAGCCCCGAAATATACCTTTTTGTATTTATTGTTCTACAAAGATTTCGCAGCTACGCTGCTTTTCCTCTAATTCGCTAAATTCTTGCTACAAAGATGTCGCAGCTACGCTGCTTGTTCTTTAATTCGCTAAATTCTTGCTACAAAAATGTCGCAGCTACGTTGCTTTTTTCTAATTCGACAATTTTGTTCTACAAAGATTTCGGTGCTACGCACCTTTTTGTAATACAATTTTCTTATTTTCTACAAAGATTTCGCAGCTAAGCTGCTTTTCTTCTAATTCGACAATTACTTTCTACAAAGATGTCGCAGCTACGCTGCTTTTTTCTAATTCGCTAAATTCTTGCTACAAAGATTCCGCAGCTACGCTGCTTTTCTTCTAATTCGCTAAATTCTTGCTACAAAGATGTCGCAGCTACGCTGCTAAAAAAATATTTTCACAAAATAATACGATTTTGTGGCTTTTTAGGGGCATAGCCCCGACATCTTTGTAGAAAACGCAGCCACCACCGAGAACAAAAGGGGCGTAGCCCCGAAATATACCTTTTTGTATTTATTGTTCTACAAAGATTTCGCAGCTACGCTGCTTTTTTCAGATTCGTTAATTATTTTCTACAAAGATTTCGCAGCTACGCAGCTTTTCTTCTAATTCGCTAAATTCTTGCTACAAAGATGTCGCAGCTACGCTGCTTTTTGTAATACAATTTTCTTATTTTCTACAAAGATGTCGCAGCTACGCTGCTTTTTTCTAATTCGTCAATTACTTTCTACAAAGATTTCGCAGCTACGCTGCTTTTCTTCTAATTCGTCAATTATTTTCTACAAAGATGTCGCAGCTACGCTGCTAAAAATAGATGCTTTTTACAAAAATGCGGCAAAATATTGCTCTTTTTAAGGCGTAGTCTAAAAATCAATTTAGAAAACCTAGCCCCTAGCGCAAGTTTTTCCACCTTTCGGAATAGACGCTCATGGTGGCTGCTACGGTAGAAATTACGGCCACAAAACTACTAAACACTGAACCTATAAATGGAATCATCAGTATCAGGGCAAACACAAAACCATTGCCAATTGCTGTGCCTTTGTTTAGGCTCACTTCTCGCACACTTGCTTTAACGGATAACTTTTTGCGCTCGATGGCATAGTCCATAAACGAAAAGCCATAGTAGTAGGCCGATATGAAAAATAATCCTACAGGCACCAATAAGCCAACCAAAGGAATAAATCCAAGTAAAAAGAATAAAAGCATGAACCCAATTTCTTTGAACAAATTCCTAATTGCCAAAGAAATACCTCTAAGCACATCTTTGAGCATCTGGCTCAAATCAAAAGGATATTCGTGTCCGGTTAAAATTTCTTCCACCCGCTCTGAAAGATGCGAAAGCACCGGCGACAATATGATTAAGATGATAAAACCTGCGAAATAGGCAAATATCAGAAAAAACAAAACCTTAAATATCAACCAGATAAAAGAAAAAACAAGGGTATTCAGTAATTTAAAATACCAGGCCGTTTCGTCGAATTTGAGCTTTGCATCAAGCCATTGGTCGGTGTAATCGGTAAAGTGCTCCGAAATGCCCATACCGGCAAAAAACAAAAGCAAGGTTAAAATCAAAGGTATGAGAAAATACCAGCCCAAACGATACTTAAAAATAAACTGAATGGCCTTTCCGTAATAACTTATGGCCGTACTAAAATCTTTTATCATGATGAAATTGTTTTACCTATCGGGTAAAGTTAGCATTTAGATTTCAAAAACTCAAGATACCACAAACTCAGAATGTAATTATAAGGCAAAACTTTGTTTTTAATCAATTTCTTATCAAGTAATTCGCGTCTCATTTCATGGGTTAAAAATTCATAATTCATCCAATCGGCGGCTTTTTGTTTTTTGCGCTGATAATATTCGGGTAATTTTCTATTTACAATATTTTTTAGCGTTCGCCAACGAAAAGTTTTAGCGCTCAGTTTTTTATCTCCCGGAAACCAAATGCCTTCCTCCAGAAATAAATTGTTTAAAACATCATCATAAAGCTTCTTGTATAATCTATTTTCATAAGGTAATTGCCCAAAGAACTCTATCCATCGTCTGTCCCAGAAAAATAGCAGATACTCGAACTGAAAAAAACTAAAAACCCTCGCCGAATTAACAATCAACTTAGTTTGTCTTTCGCGAAAATCCCATTCTTCAGCTACTTTCCAAGCCTCATCGAAATGAAAAGCATCTGAGAATGAATTTTCCTCTTGTATTAAAATATTTTTTGTATGAGAAAAGAAGCTATTTTGCTCTTCGATAAATCGTTGAGCATCTTCTCTGCAATTTTGGCTGCCTAACCAAGGCCGAAGATGACTACCAGCCAAAAAATCGGCCGAATGACCAGGCATAAATACACTATTTTCGTCAGCCAAAGAAAGATTCTTAAGGTATTTTATGGCAAAATAATCTTGTAAATAGGGCATTGCGCTTGCATTGGCGGCATATTGCAAATATTCATAAAGTTGTGCATCAAATTTTATCACATTAGGATCTTCGTAATTCACAAAAACCCAATCAAAGCCAAGCATTTCAGCCACTTTCTTAGATTTTTGAATTTCGAAGGAGCTTTTCCGTCCAAAGGTAAAGCAAAGCACATTTTTAAAATCAGATTTCTTTAGCAGATAAGCTATTAATCTGGAATCTAATCCGCTACTCAAAGGCAATAAAACCTTCTTTCCTCTCAAAAAAGGCAAATAGTTTTCAAAAGTTTCAAAAATTAAGCCCTTTAACTGCTCCTTTGCTTTTGCATATTCCGTGTCAATTGTAGAAGCCGGAAATCGAAGATAAAAGGAATAACTCGCTTTTTCGGGTGAAATCCGAACTATCTCAGCTGCTTGTGTTTGCTTTATATCGCCAAACAAGGTATTCCAAGTGGTACAAAAACCGTTTTTTGCAAAAATCATTTCCTGAGCAAAATCGAGCAAATCAAATCCTTGCATCTCCTTCATTCGCACCAAACTATCGGCAATAAATAGCTTATCACCCCTCATTTGATAATACAATGGGATGCTTCTAATTTGGTCGCTAATTATCCGGATTTTACTTTCAAATAATGATACCGCCGCAAATTGACCGTTCAGTTGTTCAAAATTTTCTGATTGCAATGCAGAATAAAGAAATTGAGCTAAGTCTTTATCTTTAAATATTTTATTTCCAAAAATAGCATAACCCTTTACCCAGACATGTAGCTGAGCATCATAAAAAAAATTCTCTCCCGAAAATTGCACCTCCATGTGCGAATTTAATTCATCTAATCCTAAAAAAAAAGCCAAAGGAAATTCGTGGGTGCGAAAATCTTCCTCTGGCTTTGCAGAAACAAGTGTTACAACGCAATTCGATACGAAAATTTTACCATGAACACATTATGAGGCACACGGTTAAATAAATCAATATTATCCTGATAAAAATTAAAATCGCCATTACTCACATATTGATCTCTGGTTTGCGACCATACAAAATAGACAGTGCTTCCTGGTGCATATTCCCAACGAATAACCAAATTCGACAAAAATTCCTTAAAGTTAAAATCGGGGTAATACACATTATAATCTACATTTCCGTCGATATCTTCATCTACATCGTATTGCTCATCTTCAGCATTATATACAAACTGCTCTGCAGAATAGAGCGCAAATCTGTCGGTAAAGTTTTCAGCCTTTGGGTTAGTAATGTATTTAAAATCAATATACTTACCCGCTGCAACAAAAGGTTGTCCCCAATACTGAACAGACAATTCGGGCGTAATATTATAATTGATTCGAATACTTAAACTATAAACTTTCTGGTCGATAGATGCAAAAACATAACGTTTTCCGGTTCCAAAATCCAAAGCATCCACATATTGCAATTCTTGTTTATATGCATTATACCCCGGAGTTAGTTGTATTTGCAATGTATTAGTTGGCCTGTACATAATACCCAAATTCATATAAATTCTTTTTGATGAGTTCTCAAACCCTTTATTAAAACTCAAATTGTTTGTCAACCGAATTTTTTTCTGATTGTTAGTCCCCACAAACGACCAAAAATTAATACTTCCGGGCATATTCATACTCTCACCACCTCTTAATTGACCATTAGAAATATGAGCTGCGTTAAAATTCGAGCCCATACTAAAATTCCAGTAGTTTTTAAACTCAGCATTTAGATTGATATTTCCGCCGTTGTAGGTATTTATCGCTTCAAAATTAAAGCCTGTCCATTGATTTATATTGATGTTCATACTTCGAAAAATACTGAAAGGCTCGTAAATGCGATATCCCATCCAAAACACTTCCATAATATCATCAGTTTCGGGAAGGAATCCTATATCGTTAATTTCGAAACCGGGAGATTTGGCGGCAATTGCAAACAAAAAGTTGATTTTGCCCCCCCCAATCTTTCCAATTTCTAAGGTACTGGCATAGCCCGAAAGACTTGTTAAAGTGGAGTCAACTTCTACATGCGTTGCATCTGGCCGCTGAAAATACCTGGCCGGCGACAATTGAGTTTCCAAAATAGCGGTAGAATCCCCCTGAACATTGGAAAACATTGTCCGAAATTTTATTTGCCAGGTTTTTTCTTTGAAATATTGGGCAAAATCAATCCCTGCGGTATAAGCACTTTTATGTAAATAATTCATAGGCGTATTCTCCAACCTTCTATTGGTAGATGTTAACAAGCCGCCAATGATAGTATTACCATTATTTATATCTTTTTGAATCCTTGCAACGGTGTAATTAGTTGTAGGCTCCACAATTTCAATGCGTTTGCCAGACAAATCGGAAATTTCGGCATCTTCTTCGGCAGCCAGACTCTCGAGCAAACCAATAGACCATCCATTCGATGTTTTTCCGGTAATCTTTGCAGCCGCCAGTATTTTTGCATAGTTGGGCATATCTGCATACTCATTATCTCCCAAATCCGGATAATGATGAGGCTTTCTTCCCACACGACGAGAATAGAACAGGTTTTGTTCAGCCAAATCCCCATCTCCAAACATAATCGGAAAACTGAGTATATTTCTACCTTCTATAAAAAACGGTCTTTTTTCTTCGAAAAAAGTTTCGTATGCGGTAAGATTAACTTGCGATGGATCGGCTTCCACTTGCCCAAAATCAGGATTTATCGTAAAATCTAGTGTCAGGTTGTTGGTCAAGCCAATTTTCCCGTCTAAACCTGCATTAAAACCAAAATCCTTTCCGGTAGCATAAGGATTCCCTTCTTCGGGCATATAGCTTTCCGATTTGGCAAGTGTGTAGGGGGTAAAATCGAGCGTTTTTTGAGGTTTAATATTGGAAATTCCATGTAATTCGCCGATATTATGAACCCAACCAGATGCATTTCGCGCAATTGGCTGCCAAATAGACATCTCATTCTTTCGAAAAAGTGATCGTGCCACCTGAAACCCCCATACATAATTCTCTTTTTCTTCGAACCTAAGCTGAGATAATGGAATTTTCATTTCGGCCACCCAACCTTCGCTGGTAATCTGTGTTTTTACCCACCAAATCGGATCCCAATTTAAATCTTCGGTTTCGCCGTTGTTGGATATCAAATAATCCTGCTTTACACCGGCAGCACTCACCAAAAATGTAAAGGCAGTGCGCAAATCGTGATAACTATCAAATTGAATACCAACAATATCACCATCAATTTCATCTCTTCGTGTCATTCGGCGGGTAATACTATCGGTATTTAGGTCGAAGGCCTTAATGGCCACAAAAATATAATCGTCGTTGTAAACAACGGCGAATTTTGTTTCTTGCGAAGGGCTTCTGCCTTCCAATGGCTCATACTGCACAAAACCACTCTCCCATTGTACATTTTGCCAGCAAGCTTCATCAAAATGGCCATCAACGAAGGGCATTTGTCCGGATAATCGTTGCGTGTTGTAAACTTTCTTTGCGTTTTTTATCGGATTGGCCCATATATGGCTAAATATGACCAACAGCAACACCAACAGAGAAATTTTTTTTGCGTGTAACATGACTATTCTTTTATTGATTTGAAATATAAGACGAGAGAAGAAAAAAAACGCTGCACGAATCCATACATTTTTTTAATTAAAGATAAAGAAAAAATGCCTAAAAAAAATCTGAGGTTCCAAAGATTAATTCAGACAATAATTTGAGATTTGGACACAAAAATTTCTCATCAAAAAAAAATAGCTATTTTTATTCAGTCTAAATAATAATTAAGACTAAAAGATTGTTAAGTCTTATTATTTGCTATATTTGACTTTTAAAAACACTAAAAAAAATAAAGGAATGTCTCAAGATACGCATCAAAACGAACTGAATGAGAACACACCAAATTCGCGCCGTGATTTTCTGCGCGTTGGTCTTGCTCTGGGCTTAGGTGCAGCTGCCGGAGGAGCAGCTATTTTAACCGGCTATAAGGAAGAAACGGCCAAAACAAAAATGTTTACAAACGATGGCCACACAGTAGCTCTTAACGAAGAACACCTGAACGAACTACAACAGGATGAACCATTAAGCCTGAATGAATTACAGCGCCGCGGACGTAATGGAATAAAAGGCAAACGTTGGGTAATGGTAATCGATTTATCAAAATGCCGCAATGCACGTCAATGTATGAGTGCTTGCCAGGCAGCACACCATTTAAAACCCGAGCAACACCACATCAATGTATACCGCATGCAAGATAGTGAGAACACAGCGCCCTATTTTCAGCCCAAACCTTGTATGCATTGCGATAATCCGCCTTGCACAAAAGTTTGCCCTGTTGATGCCACGTTCAAACGCGAAGACGGTATTGTACTCATTGACAACGAACGATGCATTGGTTGTCGTATTTGTGTAGCGGCTTGCCCATATTCGGCCAGAGTTTTCAATTGGTCGGAACCTAAAAAAATAGATGGCGACGACGAAAAAGTATACGATGTAGAACTAAATGTGCCACAGAAAAAAGGAACTATTACCAAATGTTTATTTAGCGCCGACCGACTGCGTATTGGGTTATTGCCCTATTGTGCATCTGCATGTCCAAATGGTGTATATTGGTTTGGCGATGAAAACGAAGATGCAGTTACCAACGGAACATCCAAAGAAACCATACGTTTTACCGAATTGTTGCGAGATAATGCAGGCTATACCCTTATGCCCGAATTAGGAACTAAACCCAGAGTTTACTATTTGCCGGCAAAAAATAGATTATTCCCGTTTGAATTCAATGGAAAAACGAATCTGGACGAAGAAGATGCGCCACATTTATTTCATAGCTAATTAATGATTGTTTTGTATCAGAAAAAATAAAAAAATATGTCAAAAGTTACATTATCGCATGAAGAGGGCAAACAGGTTTTAAATAAACTTAAAGAAGACCTTTTCAGGCCATTAAAAAATCACAAGGGATTTCAGCTTTGGGCTTTATTTTTAGCGCTTATGCTGATGCTATTTGCTTATGCTTATTTTATTCAGCTTCGCGATGGATTAGGAGTTACTGCCATGCGCGACTATGTTTCGTGGGGAGCTTATATTGCCAACTTTGTATTTTTTATCGCCGTGGCATTAATTGGCATGTTGATAAGTGCAGTGTTGGGCTTGCTTAATATTGAATGGATAAAACCCATTTCGAGGATTGCCGAAATTATTGCCGTTTCGATGGCTGCCGTTGCCGGTTTGGTAATAGTTTTCGACATGGGACGCCCCGATAGGCTTCATCATGTTTTTTTATACGGTAGATTTCAATCTCCCATTTTTTGGGACGTTACTGTAGTTACAACCTATACAGCCATTAGCGCACTGTTGCTGCTGATACCCATGATTCCGGATGCCGCCATCATGAAAAATAGTCTCACAGGGCTTCCCAAATGGCAAATGAAAATTTATGAACTTCTGTCACTTAATTTCAAAGGTACCAAAGAACAATATCAATTGCTGCATAAAGGAATGCGCATTTTGCTAATCACCATCATACCGGTTGCCTTTGCTATTCATACAGTTACTTCGTGGCTATTTGCGTCCAGTTTGCGATACGGATGGGATTCATCAGTATTTGGTCCGTATTTCGTTTCCGGTGCTTTTGTTGCAGGCTCGGCTGCCGTAATTATTGCCATGTATTTCTTTCGCAAAAATTATGGTTTAAAAGACTATCTTACCGATTTTCATTTTGATAAAATGAACCGCTTACTCGTTCTCACATCATTGGTGTACTTATATTTTAATATCAACGAATTTTTGGTGCCGGGATATAAAATGAAAACAGGAGATGCCATTCATCTGGCTCAACTTTTTACTGGTCATTTCGGTATTATGTTTTGGCTTGTACAGATTTTTGGTTTGATTTTGCCCATTTTGCTTTTATTGTTTAAAGAAATGCGCAAACCCCTGCCGAGCATGCTTATTGCCATATTTGTATTACTAGGTGCTTGGTTTAAACGATACTTAATTGTTATTCCCACACAATTGCATCCACATTTGCCCATTCAAAACGTACCCGAGGAATTTACCACCTATATTCCTACTGGTGTAGAAATATTTGTTATTCTGGGGCCCATGATACTGGCATTAATAATTGGTACAATTCTGGCAAAAATTTTCCCTATCATGCCAATTTGGGAAGTAGCAGAAAGTAAGGGGGTTAGCATAGAAACCATAAACAAGGAATTTGAATCTGAAAAAAAATGATGCATCAATGGCTTACATTTTTTTATGATGTAGAAAAAGGATGTAAATTAAAATACGAGAAAATATAGAATTATGAGAAATACAATTATACTAATCATGCTATTCTGGGGTAGTATTTTACAATCGGTGGCTCAAACTCCCTGGACAGTTACCGACGAAGAAAAGGCCATAAACAATCCATTATCCATTGATGCAGCATTACTTGAAAAAGGTTCAGATTTATTTGTCAAAAACTGCCAATCGTGCCATGGGCCTGTTGGCGAAAACAAGCCTGTGGCCCTAAGCCCTTTGCCTCCCGATTTAGGCAATCCGCAATATCTGAAAACCCATTCCGCAGGAGAAATATTTACCAAATTTACAGCCGGAAGAGGCGCCATGCCGGTCTTTAGAACAACACTTCCGGAAGACGACCGCTGGGCCATTGTAGCCTATTTGCAGGATCTGGCAGGTTTGGCACAGTCGGCAAATACTCAGGCCAACGAACAGGCCACTGAAGCATTCGAAGGTAAGGGATTAAAAATGACAGTTTCTTTCGATGATAAATCCGGAAATATCATTGCCAATTTACAAGGAAAAGACGAAAACGGAGAAATAATGCCTGCCGAAGGAGTTAAACTGCAATTTTTTGTGAAAAGATATTTTGGAAATCTGCCCATTGGCGAAGCCACAACAAACCAAACAGGATATGCCTCAGTAAAAGCACCTCAAGATATTCCTTCGTCGTTTGATGAAGCAATGGTAGAATTTATGGTAAAAGTTAAAGATGCTAAAAATTTCGGCGAAATAAATGCCGGAATTAAAGCAAACTGGGGCTTACCAAACGACCATAAAAACCTCTTGGCCGAAAGATCATTGTGGACAGTAAGAAGCATGGCACCGTTATGGCTCATTTTCACGTTCCACTCAGTGGTTGCAGGAGTCTGGATATTTATAATCTACGTGGTTTTTCTGATGATCAAACTAAGAAAAATTGGAAATCAATAAAAAAATAAACGCTTTACATAAATAGAGAAAAAACCCGGACAAATATTAGCCCGGGTTTTTTAATTAGATTAAAATAAATACGCCCCATACATCCATAGCACAAGAAAAAGTAATCGAAATTATTTTCTTCACGAATACATAAAATCAAATCTAAAAAATATTATATTTGCACTCTATTTTACAAAATATAAGGCAATTAAGATGAGTCATCAGGAACTATCAGAACAAGAATTAATTAGACGCCAGTCGCTTAGAGAGTTAGAAGAACTTGGCATAGATCCATATCCGGCCGCCGAATTTCAGGTAAATACAAATTCAGCAGAAATAATTGAAAACTATAATGCTGAAGCTAAAAACTATCAGGATATTTGCCTTGCCGGAAGAATTATGTCGCGCAGAATAATGGGAAAAGCGGCCTTTGTTGAGCTGCAAGACCAACAAGGAAGAATTCAGGTATATGTAAATCGGGACGAAATTTGCCATGGAGAAGATAAAACCTTGTACAATACTGTATTTAAAAAATTACTTGACATAGGCGATATCATAGGAGTTTGTGGCGATGTATTTATCACTCAAACAGGAGAAACATCAGTAAAAGCAAAAGAACTAAAACTTTTGAGCAAATCACTAAGAGTTCTGCCGATTGTGAAAGAAAAAGACGGACAAATATACGATGCATTTACCGACCCCGAATTGCGCTATCGTCGCAGATATGTTGATTTAATAGTAAATTCACATGTTCGTGATATTTTCATCAAAAGAACTCGTTTGGTAAATACCATGCGCGATTTTTTGAGCCAAAGAGGATATCTCGAAGTAGAAACCCCAATATTACAACCAGTTTATGGAGGCGCAGCTGCCCGTCCGTTTAAAACGCACCACAACACACTAGACCAAACACTCTATTTGCGAATAGCAAATGAATTATATCTAAAACGCTTAATAGTTGGTGGTTACGATGGTGTTTTTGAATTTTCGAAGGATTTCAGAAACGAAGGTATGGATCGCTTTCACAATCCGGAATTTACGCAGATTGAGCTATACGTAGCCTACAAAGATTATTTCTGGATGATGAACCTGGTAGAAGAAATGGTTGAAAAAATAGCCATGAATCTGCACGGAACAACCCAAGTGCAGGTTGGAGAGCATGTTATAGATTTTAAACGGCCATGGAAACGTTTTACCATGTATGAAGCCATTGAGCACTTTACCGGAATTGATATTTCGGAAATGGATGAAGCCCAACTAAGAGAAACCGCAAAAAATCTGGGCGTTACTCCCGACGAAACCATGGGAAAAGGAAAGCTTGTAGACGAAATCTTCGGAGAAACCTGCGAACACCAGCTTATTCAACCTACATTTATTACAGATTACCCAATTGAAATGTCGCCGCTTACGAAAAAACACCGTTCGAAAGCAGGATTGGTTGAACGATTTGAAGCCATTTGCAATGGAAAAGAAATCTGCAATGCCTATTCGGAGCTAAACGACCCAATAGACCAACGTGCCCGTTTTGAAGAACAACTTGAGTTAGCAAAGCGCGGAGACGAAGAAGCCATGATGCTCGACGAAGACTTTCTGAGAGCTATTGAATACGGCATGCCCCCTACTGCCGGAATTGGAATTGGTATTGACAGGTTGAGCATGATTATGACAAACGCTCCATCGATACAAGAAGTACTGTTTTTCCCTCAAATGAAGCCGGAAAAAACCGATTTGGCAGATGGTGACGAAAAATTCAGTGCCCTGGGTATTGCTTCTGAGTGGATTCCAATTATTCGACGTGCAGGAATTGCGCGTTTGGAACAACTAAAAGAAGCCAAACCAGGTAAATTGCACAACGATATTTGTGGGATAAATAAAAAAACCAATGCAGGATTAAGCAATCCGACTTTGGATGATGTAAAATCGTGGATTGAAAAGTTATAAAGATATCACACTGAAAAAAAACCTGTTGTAGTAAAAACACAACAGGTTTTTTTATTTTCGGGACAAAAAGATTGGAGCATTGACCAAAAAAAAGTACATTCGTTTAAAATATTGCATTATGAATACTATTCTGTTTGATGATGAACTGAGAAGTAATTTACTTCCTTTGGTTTATACCAGGCCAGTTGCAATGCTACGCATTGGTATTCTGACCATTAAAGAAAAATGGGAAAAGCATTTGCCCGGAAAATACTCTTTTATAGTAGAAGAATATTTGCGCGAAAAATATCCGATGCAAATTGATGACGAAAATCTACTCATAAACGGCGCACTCCTACCCGACAACAATGTGGTTGATGCAATGAACGAACTAAAAATGAACCAAGCCTTGGTTCAAAATGGAAGACTGATAGCGCTCAAAGTTGTTCAGAATAAATTCGATGAATTTTGTTTCAAAACCTATAGAAATTTTGATGTGGTAGAATGCGACAGCAATATTTCCTGGATAAATTACCCTTGGGACATTTTCTCAAAAAACGAAGATGAATTAGAAGCAGACTTTAAAATATTGACAAAAGGAAAAATATCTGCCCCAATTGACGAATCAAACCGATATAAAAGTCCGGAAAAAATATTTATTGAAGAAGGCGCACAGGTCGAATTTTCAATACTTAATCCGGCGGGAGGCTATATCTACATCGGAAAAAATGCCCAAATTATGGAAAATTGCAGTATACACGGTTCTTTTGCCTTATGCGAGCACTCCACCTTAAAAATGGGCTCTAAAATTTACGGAGCTACCACCATTGGCCCGCACTGCAAAGTTGGCGGAGAAGTTAGCAATTCGGTTTTTATTGGTTACTCAAATAAGGCACACGATGGATTTTTGGGAAATGCCGTTTTGGGCGAATGGTGTAATTTAGGAGCTGATACCAACAATTCAAACCTTAAAAACAATTATGCTATCGTAAAAATGTGGAATTATAGCGAAAAAAAATTTATAGATACCAAACTCCAGTTTGCAGGCCTGATTATGGGCGACCATTCAAAATCGGGCATAAACACCATGTTTAATACCGGAACTGTGATAGGCGTATTTGCCAATATTTTTGGAAGTGGTTTTCCCCGTAATTTTATACCATCTTTTTCGTGGGGAGGAGCAACCGGATTTACAACCTACAATACGCCGAAAGCCTACGAAGTGGCAGAAAAAGTTTTTGAACGTCGGGGATTAAAATTTGATGCCCTTGAGCAAAGAATTTTAGACCATGTATTCGCTATGACTGCCGAATACAGGCGCTAGTTTTTATTTCGCATTTTATACCAGAGAAAAAATATTGCGGCCAAAATATGGCCAACAATAATTATAACGGCTATAAATAAAACAGTTTTATCGCTCATATCATTTACATTGAAAGCATAAAGATGATAGAAATATCCGAAAAATCAAAAATTGGAATCCTGGGCGGCGGTAGTTGGGCCACCGCAATCCTAAAAATGATGATTCCCAATCTTCCGGGTGATCATAAAATTAATTGGTACGTTAGAAAAAAAGAAACCGCCGAATATATTCGAAAAAACAAGCACAATCCAAACTATCTTGGGGCAGTTGAATTTGATGTAAGCAAAATTTTTGTCTGCGCAGAAATTGGAAAAGTGGTAGAAAATAGCGATATACTAGTATTGGCAATCCCATCGGCATTTTTGCACACTACATTAAAAGAAGTAGCAGAACTATTACCCCAAAAATTTGCTATTTCTGCCGTTAAAGGAATTGTGCCCGAATTTAATCTTATTGTTGGCGAATATCTTATGAAAGCATTTGGGATGGAAAGTACACAGTTAGGCGTTATCACAGGCCCTTGTCATGCCGAAGAAATTGCCATGGAAAGGCTTTCTTACCTTACCATTGTATCCGAAAATTTAAGAAATGCCGAAATTATTGCCAACCGCATCGAAAATCCATATATAAAAACCATACTCTCCGACGATTTGTACGGCACAGAATATGCAGCAGTATTAAAAAACATTTATGCGCTTGCCACCGGTATCAGCTTAGGATTGGGCTATGGAGATAATTTTATGGCTGTTTTGATTGCCAGAGCAATTCAAGAAACCAAAAGATTTATTGATACTGTGCATCCCATAGACAGAGATATTAAAGATTCTGCATATTTGGGCGATTTACTCGTAACTTCTTATAGCCAGTTCAGCAGAAACAGAAGTTTTGGTATGATGATTGGCAAAGGATACAGTGTTAAATCGGCCCAATTGGAAATGAATATGATTGCTGAAGGATATTATGCTGCCAAATCTATTATGGAAATCAATAGCCAATACAATATTTTTATGCCTATTGCAGAAACTGTTTACAACATTCTTTACCGAGACCGCCCGCCGGCTTTCGAATTTAAAATTCTTACGGACAAAATCAGGTAGTACGCAATTTCTTACGCACTACCTGAAAAATTCGAAAACAGGATAATTATTGCATCAATTATTTACTATCTTTTATAAAATTTCAATTCTGTAAAATCAAAATCCGGATTAGGTATATCAAGCACCATTTCTGAAACTTTACCTTGGGCATCTAAAATAAAATTGACAGTTCCTTTGGGTAAATTTATAATATCGCGCAAGCTAATAGAAAAGGTATTGTACTGGTAATGCTCCAAATCGCCAATAAACATAGGCGTTGGTAATAATTTTAGCACCAATTTGCCATTTTCCAAACCCACATTTACATCACCATAAACATCGCCACCATAAACACCGGTATAAGACTCCAAACTTAGCGAATACTGGCTCTGCTTATTCCTGTTATCTTCCATTTGTTGAGCATCTTGCTTATCCATTGCATGCGAACGCTCGTAATATTGATAATACAAAGAACTCCAGTCATTTCTGGGGGTAGATGTGTATGCATCCAATATTTGATACATTATTGCCGTTGGCAGATAGTTGATAGAATTCGTAAGAATCACAAAACCTAATTTTTCTTCAGGTACAAGAACCAGTTTACTAATCATGCCATCGGCACCGCCACCATGGTTAACAATTTTTCGTCCGTTGTAATCGAACAAATCCCAACCCAAGCCATAGGAGTGAAAATGTTTTGAAGGAAACATCTGAGCATCCTGCTTACGCAAAGGAATTGATGTGTGCTCTTTTCGCATCTCCCAAATTTGCATAGAATCCAGAATCTGCTTTCCGTTAAACTTACCATTATTCAGCTGCATTATCATCCAATTAGAAAGTTCTGCTACCGAAGAATTGATAGCACCGGCAGGAGCAATATTATCCCAATTAATATACTTCAGTAATTTGGTTTCTTCGCCCGGAACCACATGGTGTGGCAATGCCAGATTACTTTGTGCATTAAATTTGCTGATACTTGTGTTTGAGTTATTCATTCCCAGTGGTTTAAAAATTTTCTCAACAATAAAATCGTCCCAACTCAAGCCGGTAACCACCGGAATTATTTCTCCAGCCACCAAAAACATGATATTTGAATATCCATAACGTTCTCTAAAACCATAAGTTGGTACTAAAAACCGTGCTCGCTCTATAATCTCTTTTCGCGAATAAGTAGTACCATACCACAATAAATCGCCACTAAAAGTTTTTAATCCGCTGCGGTGACACAGCAAATCACGAATGGTCATTTCCTCCGAAATATATGGAGAATAAAGCTTAAAATAAGGTAAATACTTCTGCACTTTATCGTCCCAATTAATTCTTCCTTCGGCAACCAATATCGACAATGCTGCCGATGTAAAGGCCTTTGTGTTTGAAGCTATTGCAAAAAGTGTATTTTCGTCGACAAGTTCATTTGTTTTGATGTTTTTAACACCATAAGCTTTCGAAAAAACCACATCTCCGTTTTGAACAATGGCTATGGCCATGCCCGGAACATTCCATTTTTTTTGCGACTGCTCAAAATATGCATCCAGTTCGTTTATCTGCTTCTTGCTTATAGCCTTACTTTGAGCTAATACAGTAGATAGTGATGCCAAAAATAGAACAATACATAAAATCAATTTGTTTTTCATTTCTTCTAATATTTTAATTTTGATAAATAATTTAGTCAATAGAAAAATAAGCGCAATAAAAATAGCATAATTTAACGATTAAAATATGCCATTCGGACTGGTACAATGAATTTGTGATGCTAAAAAAACATCAAATCTGCATTTATATAAGCGAAGTGGGCAAAAGAGAGAACAATATTTTAATAGTTTATGAAATAAACTATTGAGAAAAAGATATGCGTTATGTTGTTGAAAAAAAAAATTGCAGAAATATAAAGTTAATTGCATACAATTAAAGGCTTTTTTTTTTAAGATTTCTTTCATATCTTTAACGAACAATCAGGAAATTGAATGGACTATAAAATACTTGTAGCCGATGATAATAAAATGAATTTGGCCATTATTCTGACGATTTTAAGAACGTCGAATAATGGCTACAAGTTATTTACGGCACAAGATGGAAGACAAGCAATACAATCGGCAAAAATACACCGCCCCGATTTAATAATCATGAATTGGTCAATGCCGCAAATGTCGGGGATTGATGCTATTCGTGAATTAAAAAAACTAAAAGCCACTCAGGATATTCCGGTAATAATTGAAACTAGTTTTGATTCTGATTTGAATATAGAAGAGGCGCTCGATGCTGGTGCCATTGATTATATTAAAATCCCGGTAGACCCAGGAGAATTGCTAGCCAGAGTAAATTCTGCCCTAAAAATTCATACCAAACTGAGATCTCTTCAGGAAAAAAAAATTATCATCGACCAAAGAATTGAAGAGCTAACTAATTTGCAAATAGCCACAAACCAAAGCTCAACAGCCCTTATCATACTAGAACAAGATGGCACAATAAAATGGGTAAACAAAGGTTTTAGCGATTTGTTCGGATATTCTTTGCAAGATTATACAAATACATTTGGAACAAACTTCTTTCACATTAGGGAAGCTATTCCATCAAAATTTAAGCATTCGGATTTAAGCACAGGTTTTCAGAAAGAAGAATACATTTCCTCGGTAGAGCACAAAGATGGAACAAAAAAATGGATTCAAGGAACAATAAATTCTATCGAAAACTCCGATTCCAGTGGAAAATTTGTCATAATTGAAACAGATATTACAAGTCTTAAAGAGATTGACGAAAAATTACAGGCAAGGAACGAAGAAATGCTAAAATTAAACAGGCATTTAGAAAAAGCAAATCTAATGCTGAAAAAACAGCAAGAAGAAATTATTTTACAAAAAGAGGCTATTGAAAAAGAAAAACAAAATACAGAGAATTTATTACTCAATATCCTGCCTTATCATGTGGCCACTCAATTAAAAGACAATGGATTTGCCAAACCCCGAAACTATAAGTTGGTAACAGTTATGTTTACTGATTTTCAGGGATTTACAAAAGCCTGTGAAAAACTTTCTCCAGACCAAATTGTGGCAGCACTGCATTCCTATTTTGCTATTTTCGACGATATTGTTTTGGCTCATTTTGTTGAAAAAATAAAAACCATTGGAGATGCTTACATGTGTGCAGGTGGTATTCCGCTCAGAAACAGAAGTAACCCTTTTGATGTGGTGCTTGCCGGATTAAAAGTACAGGAATTTATGAAAAAAGTACCTTTCTCCAAACAGTATCATTTACTTCCGTTTTGGAACTTACGTATTGGTATACATACAGGGACGGTAACTGCCGGGGTGGTTGGAAAAATAAAATTTGCTTACGATATTTGGGGCGATTCGGTAAATATTGCCAAAAGGATGGAATCGGCCTGCGAAGTTGGCATGGTAAACATTTCGGGGGAAACCTACGAAGAAATTAAAGAATTTTTCGATTTTAAACACCGTGGAAAAATCGAGATAAAAAACCGTGGAAGAATGGATATGTATTACGTATTAGGAATCAAAGAAAAATATGCCGCCGACCCAAATAGGCTTATCCCAAACGAGGCGTTTCAAAATTATCTAAACCAACTATGAGTCTAGTCTAAAAACCCTGCCAGCGTTGATTTTTATAAAATGCTGTAACTGTACTAAACAGTTTATAAGTCAATTAAGAAAACGCTGGCAGGGGTATAATCATTTTTTCAATCTTTTTAGACTGAACTCAACTATAAAAAAAAACCGGACTAACAAAGCCAGTATTTTTTTTATTACCCATAAAATCAATAAGTTTACTCAAAAAAGTCATAAACCAATGTAGTAGTATTCTGAAAATCGACTTCTTTTACAACTCTATTCTCACTATCTAAATAAAATTCCTTTTGATACTCAATAATACCATTGGATTGAAAATGCTTTTCGATACGTCTGTTTAGTTGATCATCGTATTCGTTTACCAACCTATAGCCATTACTATAAACATATTCGGCCAGTCTGTTTTGTTGATCGTAGAAAAATTTTACTGATTGAATCAAATCACCCTTTTCAGTAAAAAGCACTCTTTCTTTGATGTTTTCGCCGGAATAGCTCATTTTTTCTACTGTTTTTCCACGTTCGGGAGTAAAATGAAGCACTTCAACCAGGGAGTCTTCAACAAATGTATTTTCAATCCTTTCGGTACAATTTCCATTTACATCAAAAATTTCTTTCAACAGAATTCGGTTTCGATTATCCATCACGTATTTCTCCACAAACTCATCACCATCTTCGCTGTCGGAAACAAATATCTCAAGAAAGTTTTCTTGTCGCTTATACTCTTTTATCGTCTTACTTTCATCAAGATAAATAATTTCTTCGCGGATTGTTTTTCCATTTTCATCACGAAAAATTTGCCTATGCTCAGTAAGTTCGTTGTTGTCTATATAATTTTTTTGCTCTATAAGCAATTCGTTCTCGTAAACAAAAATATTCTTATTCTCTACGCTACCATCCGGATAAAAACTGGCCTCTTCAATTAATTGTCCGGTTTCGTTAAAAATCTCTATCTTAGATAAATAAGTATCAGAAGGTGCATCATTCGATGCTATATATGTTTCTATTTTTGATATTGCAGACATGTACGTTTTTTTTGAAAATAATCCTTATAATTTATTAATGACCGTGTTCCGAAATAAATTTTATTCTAAGTAAACGAATATCCTCTTCGGAATACTCTTCTTCTCCTAATTCTAATAAAGCATCGTCGATGCTATCGCTTTTAGCTTCGCGAAAATAATCAAAAACTTCTTCCTGATGATCCTCGTCGTATATCTGATTGATATAGTAATCCAAATTTAATTTTGTTCCTGAATTAACAATGGCCTCTATCTCTGTTATTAGATCGCTCATTTCCAACCCCTTAGATTCGGCTATATCAGTAAGAGCAATTTTTCTATCGATACTTTGAATAATATAAACCTTCATACCCGATTTCTTTACCACCGATTTAACCACCAAATCCTGAGCTCTCTCAATTTCATTTTCTTCAACGTACTTTTTTATAAGCTCAATGAATTCTTTGCCGAACTTTTTTGCTTTTCCTTGCCCAACACCGGTAATATTCTGCAATTCTTCAATGGTAATTGGATACTGAATTGCCATATCTTCGAGCGAAACGTCCTGAAAAATTACAAATGGCGGTAAGCCCTTCTTCTTAGACATTGTTTTACGCAAATCTTTTAGCATTGCAAAAAGCTGTGTATCTGCCACTCCCGATGTGCTGCCGGATTGCACAATTTCCGGTGCCTGCTCCAATTCAAAATCATGATCTTCGGTAAGCAGAAAAGAATCCGGATTATTATAAAAGGCCTCGCCCTCGGGTGTTATTTTAAGTATTCCGTAGTTTTCTATGTCCTTAGACAATAGCTTGGCTATCAAACTGTGTCTGATAACCATATTCCAGAATTTTATATCTTTATGCTTTCCTTTTCCATAAATTTGTAGCTCTGCATGATTGTACGACTTACTAATTGCGTTAGATTTACCTGCCAGAATATGCGAAATATGGTCGGCTTTAAATTGCTGCTTTACCTCTTTCACTGCTTCGAGTACTAGAACCACAAACTCCTGTCCTTCGAATTGCTTTTTAGGATTCAGACAGTTATCGCAATTTGCGCAATCTTCTTTTAGCTCTTCCCCAAAATAATTGAGCAGCACTCTGGGACGACATAAACTGGTTTCGGCGTAGGCCACAGTTTCCATAAGCAATTGCCTTCCAATCTCTTGCTCGGCAACTTGCTTATTATGCATAAATTTTTCGAGTTTTTGAATATCTTTATGACTATAAAAAGCGATGCATTTACCTTCGCCTCCATCGCGTCCGGCTCTACCGGTTTCCTGATAATAGCCTTCGAGACTCTTAGGAATATCGTAGTGAATCACAAACCGCACATCGGGTTTATCAATCCCCATCCCAAAAGCAATGGTGGCCACAATAACTTCGGCCTCTTCCATCAAAAACTTATCTTGATTTCCGGCACGGGTTGAAGCATCCATCCCTGCGTGATATGGAAGTGCTTTGATTCCATTCACCACTAGTGTCTCGGCAAGCTCTTCAACTTTCTTGCGACTCAAACAATAAATTATGCCCGATTTGCCTTTATGCTCCACAATAAATTTTATTATCTGACGCTCTACATCAACTTTAGGGCGAACTTCGTAATATAAGTTAGATCGGAAAAAGGATGCTTTAAAGACCCTGGCAGTTAAAATTCCCAAATTTTTCTGAATATCGTGCTGAACTTTTGGGGTGGCAGTGGCTGTAAGCGCAATAATAGGTGCCCGGCCAATTTCTTCTACCATTGTTCTAATTTTGCGGTATTCTGGCCTAAAATCGTGCCCCCATTCCGAAATGCAGTGAGCTTCGTCTATAGCATAAAAAGAGATCTTTACATTTTTAAGAAATTCTATATTATCTTGTTTGGTGAGCGACTCCGGAGCTACATAAAGCATTTTGGCCTTTCCAATAAGAATATTTTCTTTCACCTCGTTTATCTGACTTTTCGATAAAGATGAATTTAGAAAAAATGCGACTTCGTCGTCTTGACTATAGCCTCTAATGGAGTCTACCTGGTTCTTCATTAAAGCGATAAGGGGTGAAATAATTATGGCTGTACCTTCCATAATCATGGCAGGAAGCTGATAGGTAAGCGATTTACCTCCTCCGGTTGGCATTAAAACAAAACTGTCGTTTCCGGCAAGCACATTTTCGATAATATTTTTTTGCAACCCTTTAAAAAGGTCGAACCCAAAATGTTTTTTTAAATACAATTCTAAAGGATGTTCCAAATTCATCATTATTATTCATCAGATTAAAATGGCGAAAAAAGCCAACAAATATACTTATTTAAGCTTACTTAAAAGTTAAAAAAAATCTAAAACTGCATTAACTTCTTATTCTTCGCAAAGCAATATTTTTATCTTTGTAAGCTAAAATATAAAAAATTATATTCAAAATACTATTTATGACAAAAAAAAATAATAAACCAGACAGCGAAATGTCATTTTTAGAGCATCTTGAAGCCTTAAGATGGCACTTGGTGCGCTCTGTGCTCTCTATTTTAATTTTTGCGGTGGTGGCATTTATTTTTCACGATATTGTATTCGACCAAATTATTCTTGCGCCTAAGAAACCCGATTTTTTTACAAATGCCAAATTTTGCGAATTGGGAAAACTAATAAATGCACCAAGCCTGTGCATTAATTCTAAGCCTTTTCAAATTATTAATATTAAAATGGCCGGACAGTTTACATCGCACATCATGGTTTCTTTTATTGTAGGATTTGTGATTGCTTTTCCTTATGTTTTTTGGGAAATTTGGCGTTTTATTCTTCCTGCACTAAAACATAACGAAAAAAAGCATGCCAGGGGAGCCGTTTTCTTTTCGTCTTTATTGTTTTTGATGGGTGTAGCCTTCGGATATTTTCTAATAGCTCCCCTTTCGGTGCATTTTTTGGGTTCCTATAATGTAAGTACAGAGGTACTTAATCAAATAAATCTGGATTCTTATATTGCTACCTTCAGCTCTGTAATACTGGCAAGTGGCGTTATTTTCGAATTACCAATTATTATTGTTTTTCTTTCGAGAGCAGGATTGGTAACTCCAGAATTTTTAGTAAGCTATAGAAAGCATTCCATTGTGGTTATATTAATTCTATCGGCAATAATTACTCCACCAGATATCTTCAGCCAGATACTGGTTTCATTGCCTTTGTTTGTATTATACGAAGTAGGCATCTATTTATCAAAAAAAATAACGCACAAGAGAGCATCCGAATTGGTTTAGATTTTATATTTTTGCCAATAATAAAATACTTGTTTATAATTTTTGCCGAAAATAGGCTGCTATAGATGAAGCAAACATAAAATATACAGAGAGAGAATTAAATATAAAAAAAGTAAAATATATTCAACATGAGATTATACACAGATAATGTTGTAAAAAACTACGGAAAAAGAACTGTTGTAAAAGGCGTATCTATACATGTAGAAGAGGGTGAGATAGTTGGATTACTTGGACCAAACGGAGCCGGAAAAACCACTACTTTTTATATGATAGTAGGGCTGATTAAACCTAACGGTGGTAAGGTTTTTTTAGAAAACGATGATATTACTAAGCTACCGATGTATAAGAGAGCTCAAAACGGAATTGGATACTTACCCCAAGAAGCTTCAGTTTTCAGAAAACTTAGTGTAGAAGACAACATAAAATCAGTGCTGGAGATGTCGAATTTAGGCAAAAAAGAACAGCATTTAAGGTTGGAGTCATTACTAGAAGAATTTGGATTGCAACATATTAGGAGAAGTTTAGGTATTCAGTTATCCGGTGGCGAGCGCAGAAGAACAGAAATAGCCAGAGCATTAGCCGTTTCGCCTAAATTTATGCTACTCGATGAACCTTTTGCAGGAGTAGATCCCATTGCAGTTGAAGATATTCAATCTATTGTTGCCACATTAAAAGAAAAAAAAATTGGCGTTCTCATTACCGACCATAATGTGCACGAAACCTTACGAATAACCGATAGATCGTATTTGCTTTACGAAGGTTCAATTCTTAAAGCTGGAAATGCCGAAGAGCTTGCATCCGACGAAGAGGTTAGAAGCAAGTATTTGGGCCAGAATTTCGAATTGCGCTGATTTTTTTTAGATGATAGTTAAAAACAAAATTTTTCAGTAAATTTATGGTACCATAAATCATCAAATTTTGAAAAATAATAGCGTTTATACCATTTTACTTTTTACTTTTCTTGGTTTTACAACCTTAATGGTCGGGAGTTTGGTGCAAAAATTGATAATAAGTGCCGCTATTAATTTGCAGGGTTTTATTGTACCCTTGATATATGGCACAGCAGTTGGCTTTCTTCTTGGTTTATACATATTTAAAAACCAAAGATTATATAATATTTTAAAAAGTAAAAATATCGAATTGCGTAATTCAGAAGCAGAGCTTAAAACTTCTAATGAACAATTAACAGAAAATGCCCAAAAATTAAGAAAATCAAATATAGATTTGATTAAAGCTAAAGAGATTGCCGAGAACTCCGAGAAGCTTAAAGACGATTTTATTCGAAATCTAAACCACGAAATTAGAACACCAATGAATGCCATTATTGGATTCTCTAATTTGTTGGAAAAAAATACGCAGCGGGCTTTTGATTATACTAAAATCATTAAACAAAGCAGTTTTGATTTGCTCAGAATTATTGATGCCATTTTGGAGATTTCTCTTCTAAACTCAAACCAACTGCCACCTGAATTCTGTGATACTGAGATTGAGTACCTTACAAATAAAATTTCCGCTGCATTTATTGATGAAATTTCGCAAAAAGGGCTTCGTTTTGAAGTTATTATTAATTTACCGGAAAATGAACAAAAAATTTTTACCGATGCTGATAAGGTTTTTAGAATTTTATCTATTCTTATTGATAATGCTATTAAGTTTACATCGGAAGGTCATATACAGCTCAAAATATACAAACCCGATAATACCATAGCGTTTTGTGTTAACGACACAGGTACTGGAATACCCATCGACGAGCTCGATAAAATCTTTAACAACTTTTATACCGGATGTAACATACAAGGCGGGCTCAAAAAAGGTATTGGACTTGGACTAAGCATTGCAACAGCTTATGCAAAACTATTAGGCTCCCAAATAAGAGTTAAATCCGAAAACGGAAAAGGAAGCCAATTCTGTTTTCAACTTCTTCAAAAGGTAAATTCTCCGGTTGAATTTAATCACCAACAATCAAAAGCTATTAAAAACATTTACACTGTTGGCCTCGAATACGAAGACTTTTTGTACATTAATGAACTCTGCTTACATGCCTGCGACAAATTCAAAGTATTGCAAATTGATGACTACAAAAAAGTTATCTCATCTTGCGGTTATAATTCTAATGTTGCTATGATTTTTATAAACGTTGAAATTACCAAAGAAAATGCTTTCGATATCTGCTCCCAAATTAAAGAAAAATGCCATTTAGTGCCTGTAATTGCAGTGGCAAGAATTGCTATTCATGAGAATATTTCGAAAGCATGGAAAGTTGGCTTCGACGAATTTTTGACTATTCCTTTTTCTTACGAAGAATTTACAGAAATTATTCAAAAGTATACCTGATAAACAGATTAACCAAGTAAATTAGCTACACTGATGACTTCGTGGTTCAAAGAATTCTCTCTTTCATCCATATCTGCCACTACAAATAACTTTCAAAAAGTAATTTTACGCAAAAGGTTTGTAAAAATATTTTCGATTTGCTTTGGCCTAATTTTTTTCTAAACACTTTTTTATAGATTAAAAAAAACTTTGTATAATGCTATAGCATCAGCTTGTGCGAAAATTCTTCATCGGCGAAACATCAATTAGGTGGAGTATTATAGTTTCATGCATTTAGATTACTAAAATCAAATGTTTATGAATAATGCAGGCTTACTTTAAGGTAAATATTTCCTGGTGCATAATAACGAAAAAAGCAACATCAACAATACAAGCGATTTTCCGTAATATCAATAATTTTGTTTTTTATCAAATAATGTAGGCATTTCTATTTCCAGAATATTGAATCGCGAATATATTTTTCGTTGTGATGGCCTAATTCTATCTCTGCTGCTATATTTTTTGCGCTCTCTACTATATCTACAGAGGGCAGAAAAGGTTTGATATCGATTACCGGAGTACCATTAAAAGCATCTACCCCAGAAATATACAACACATTATACTTTAGAGAATCGAGCCTAAGCACCGAAAAACCAACCGGATTTGGTCTTTTAGGACTACGGGTAGCAAACACACCAAATTTGTGTGCGCTTTCGGGTGGATTAACCTCTGGGCTCCAAGATTCTACCTTATCAAACCAATACAAAACAATAATATACTCAAATTCGTCTAAATCGTGCAAACCATCAATATAAAGTGAATCAATAATAATTTTTCCACTATTTTCTGGAACTAATCTGCCTTGGCGTGGAGCTCCGGTTGCAGAATTATAATCAGTAACAAAATAGCCAATGGGCTTTATCGAAATTTTTTTGCTGCTTTGTCGGCAAGAAGTCAATAAAAAAAAACTTAAAATGATTGACAAAATGAGCTTTAATTGCATATCAATAAAATTTTAATTTAATTGCAATTTTACATGTTTAGATTTGTAAATATAATAATTTGGTTTTAAATTTTGTTAAAACTGCTTTGGAGCTAAGCAAATATTTCTATTTTTGACTAAAATCCTAAAAAATGAGTTTTTTAAAAATTGAAAACGTAGAAAAAAATTATCAGCATCATAAAGCTCTCGATAATGTAAGTTTTTCGGTTGACAAAGGTAAAATTTTTGGTCTTCTTGGCCCCAATGGAGCCGGAAAAACAAGTCTAATTCGCATCATCACTCAGATTACAGCCCCAGATAGCGGTCACATTTTATTAAACGACAAACCGATGACCCCCGAGATTGTGTCCAATATTGGATATTTACCTGAGGAGAGAGGATTGTATAAAAAAATGAAAGTAGGCGAACAAGCCCTATACCTGGCACAGCTAAAAGGCATGAGCAAAAAAATGGCCATGGATAGGCTAAAATACTGGTTCAAAAAATTCGAGATTACTGGTTGGTGGGATAAAAAGGTAGAAGAACTTTCGAAAGGAATGCAACAAAAAATACAATTTATTATTACAGTTCTTCATCAGCCCGAATTACTTATTTTCGACGAACCTTTTAGCGGTTTCGACCCAATAAACGCCAATCTGTTGAAAAACGAAATTCTTGAGCTTAAAAATAATGGTTCTACAATTATTTTTTCAACACATAATATGTCGTCTGTTGAAGAAATCTGCGATAATATTGCCTTAATAAACCGCTCTAAAGTAATTTTAGAAGGCGACATTCATCAAATAAAATCTACTTACAAAAATAATCGTTTCGAAATTTTATTTGACTCAACACCCGATAAATTCATAATAGCACAAACTCCAGATTATGAAATAAATGAGATAAGTAAAAAAAATGGGCATACCATGGTTTCTCTTTCGCTGAAAAAAGATATAAGTACCAACCAAATGCTCTCTCATTTAATGCACGCCGGAAATATTATACAATTCAGAGAAATTATTCCTTCAATGAACGATATTTTTATTCAAGTTGTGGAGAATACAAATGCACAATTAGCCAATTAAACCAAATCTAAGAATCATGAACCTACATAAAACCGGATTAATTATAGCCAAAGAATATGGCGAGAGAGTAAAGAAAAAATCTTTTCTAATCATGACTTTACTTGGCCCCGTATTAATGGCTTCTATAGTTTTTATTCCTCTGTTGGCCAACCAGTTTAATAAAGATGAAGCGAAAAAAATTATTGTCATTGATAGTTATGGAAATTTGGAAAACGCCTTTCAAAAATCAGAAAACATCATTTACGAATACTCAAGAGATTCAAATAATACAGATGAATTACTAAAAAATCTTTCGGAATCTAAATACTACGGAATACTTACTATTAACGACAGTTTAGGTGCACAAAACGAATTAGTAGCCAAAGAACAAGTAAGTATTAGCCTTAAAATGCAAATTGCCTCCGACATAAAAGAAAGAGTTCGTCAAATAAAAATGGAAAAAATAGGCATAAGCAAAGAAGATTTGGACTACATAAATCCGGAAGTTGAGGTATTAACCTCCGTTTGGAAAGAAGGAAAAAAAGAAAACACATCGGCCGAAATAGCTATGATTGTAGGCTTTATATTCGGATTTGTAATCTACATTGTTACTTTTATCTATGGTTCAATGGTCATGCGCAGTGTGCTCGATGAAAAAATGAGCCGAATTGTTGAAATCATTATTTCCTCGGTAAAACCTTTCGAACTCATGATGGGAAAAGTTATTGGGGTTGCCTTGGTTGCAATTACACAATTTACAGCATGGATCATCCTTACCATTGCCATTATTGGTGTTGGTCAAAATTTTATTCCAGGCCTCGAAGAAGCCAAAACAATTGAAATGCAAGCAAAATCGCTGGGCGCAACTGCAGAAATTGAACAACTAGCTCAAAATGTAGATCCGAATATGCTGCGGATTGTTGAAGCGGTAAACAATTTGCCGGTTGTTGAACTTATTATTGCATTTTTGTTCTTTTTTATTGGTGGATACTTTCTATATTCATCACTTTTTGCGGCAATTGGTGCTGCAGTAGATAACGAAACAGACTCGCAACAATTTATTTTCCCCATAACTTTACCTTTAATTATCGCTATGGTGATGTTGCAAGCCATTATTGAAAATCCGCATGGTCGGATTGCCTATTGGTTTAGTATTATTCCATTTACATCTCCAATTGTAATGCTTATGCGTATTCCGTTTGGCGTACCGGCTATTGATATTATTATCTCCTCGGTTTTACTTATACTCACATTTATTGCCACAATATGGCTTGCCGGAAAAATATACCGCGTTGGCATATTAATGTATGGCAAAAAAGTAAGCTACAAAGAATTATGGAAATGGATCAGATATCATTAATATTTTTATAACTTTGTAAACCAACTTAAAACCCAGCACATAATGACTAATCCCTTACTAAAATACTTCAGGCCAAATCAAAAATTATCATTGTTTGAGAAGTTAAAAGTTTCAGCATTAATTAATTCTGGAACTTTTGGTGGTATTTTAGCCGTTGTTTTGCTGTTGTCTCATATTGCATCACCTACATCTACATCACATACAGCATATTACTCTATTTCTACCATTTTAGTTTTTATTGTTCTTAGTTTTTTCATCCTAAAAAAAACAAGTATTCAGAAAGCCGGTAATTTTTTTGCCACCGGCATTGTGCTTATTGGAAGCCTTTCTATTGCCTTAGCTAACAATATAGACCCATTGCAAAAATATACCCAAACGCACTTTAGTCTGTTAGCACTTTTTACAGTAGGAATGCTTTTTGCATCGCGAAAAATGATGATGATAAATGCAGGCATTATTCTTATTGCCATCACAAAATTTCATTTTTATGCACTCCATTATAATCCCGAATTAAAAAATGTTTATACACATGCCTTCGTACAGTATCTTACCACGCTAATAGTAATTGCAATAGCCTTATTTTATTTTATTAAGTTCTCTGAAGAAGCCATTTCGAGTGAAAATCAACAGCTTAAAGTACAAGAAAAGCAAAATAAACAATTTAGCAGCATTAACAAACTTGTAAAAAACATTATAAATCAACTACTTGGCATTTCCGAAAAAATCAGACGCTTGGCAGGCACCTTAAATGCCAGCTCGGAGGAACAAGCATCGAGCGTTGAAGAAATGAGTGCAGCTATCGAAGAAATTAGCAGCGCAATGGATAGCGACTCTAGTTTTATCTCCTCATCGACAGAAAATGTAAAAAACACCCTCGAATTTGTGGGCGAAAGCAAAAATGCCATACAGAAAGCATTGAATGCGATTCAGGAAATGAGCAAAAAACTAGTAATGATTCAAGAAATTGCAGCTAAAACGGATATACTTTCCATTAATGCATCTATTGAAGCAGCGAGAGCAGGAAATTTCGGTACCGGATTCTCGGTTGTTGCCAACGAAATTAAAAAACTGGCCGAAAAAAGCAATACTGGAGCACAAAGTATATCAGAATCGCTGAACAACACCATGGAAGTTGCAGAAGATGCCAATAATTATTTAATTTCGATAAACCAAAAGATTCAATACGTTTACGAAGTATTCGAGCGAATAAACAGTACAACTAAAGAACAAAGAGATAGCCTTTTTCAAATTAACAACAGTATAATCGCAATTAATTCGGGAGCTCAACAAAACAACGATATTTCGGCCGAATTGGTAGAAGCCTTGCAAAATTTAGTAGATTTATCTAAAAAACTAGAAAATTTAATTGCTTAAGAAAAATATTGTAATGGCAGATAAATACAAACCTCTACACCCTTGGGTCTATTTAGAATTTTTATAAATCCGTTGTGTTCTTTTACAATAGCATAACTTATGGCCAATCCTAGTCCCTTTCCCTGATTAGGATTTTTTGTTGTATAGAAAGCTTCGAAAACTTTATTTAAATCATCTTCAGGAATCAATTTTCCAGTATTATATATACTAATAACCAAATAATTCCGGTTATCAATCGTTTTTTCGAAAACACTTACAATTAATTTTTTTCCTTCTGATGCTGAATGCTTTAATTCAAACAATGCATTGTCGAGAATATTTAAAAAAGCCTGATGCATTTTATCAACATAAATAGGCAGACTAATATCACTTTTTATTTGAAATTCAAGTTTCACATTTTCAGGCAATTGTGGTTTAAAGAAATAAACATTATTCTCCACAAATTGGCTTATTTTGATCATCTTCTTAAAACTTCCTCTGGTAACGGAAATCGACATAAGCGATTCGACAATTTTTGTGGCTCTGTGAAGCCCTTCGGAGATAGCACTTTCGGAAAAACTCAAAATATCGGAGGAGTCTGCCGACAAACCTTTCTGCAATTCTTCGCGTATTTGCTGAAGAGCTGTTAATCCACCTGAGATAAAGTTTAGGGGATTATTAATTTCGTGGGCAACCCCAGAAACCAAAGTACCAATTGATGCCAGTTTTTCGGATTGAATGAGCTGCATTTGCATGGAGCGTAGCTCATTTACTGTTGCTTCAAGGTTCTCCTTTTGGGCATTGATTTCCTCATTTAAAATTACCAATTGATTATTCCCCGAATTTAGTTCTGCATTTGTTTTCGTCAATGCCTCGTTCAATCTAATTACTTCGCCAGTTTTTTCTTGTACAAGCTCCTCCAGATGCAGCTTGTAGTTTTCGAGCTCTATTTGATTTATTTTCTCCAAATGTTTGTCTCTTACAATTACCAATAAATATTTATTATTCAGCGATTCCGAATAACTAAGACTTATTTCTACCCAAATGCTTTTACCTTTTTTGGTAGCAAGTTTCCATTCAAAAATTTGAGGAAGCTTTATCAAAGCACTTTCTAAATTGGTTTTCAAATTTTCCACAGAAAAATTATCTTCTGTGGATGATAATTGGATAAAGTTTTGTTCAAGCAAGTCTATCGTATCATATTGAAGTACATATAATAAAGCATTATTTACATCCTGAATGGCAAAATTTGCGGGATTTAGCAAAAAGATAATATCCTTTGCTGCATGAAAAATTTCACGATACTTTCTTTCGCTAAGCAATTTTTCTTCGTTGGCCAATTTCTGCGGCGTAATATCAACATGAATGCCCATTGCTGATAATGGAATACCTTCTTTGTCGTAAACAACAATTTTCCCTTTGGTTAAAAACCATTTCAATTTATTTTCGCCATCATAAAACCGGTGTTCATAAGAGGCTATTTCTTTATTATCCGGCTGATGTAAGGTGTTTTTTATTATTTGATTAATGGACACTACATCATCTGGATGAAATTGGTTTAGAATAAATTCCTGAGAAACAATTGGTTCGCCATTAAATTTCATGAACTTAAACCAATGCTTATGGTAAATTAATGTTTTTGCTTTCAGATTCCAACTCCAAAAACCAAGATTTGCTTCTTTGATAATAAATTCGAGCCAGTCTAACTTCTCCTTGATTCCTTCGCGGGTATATTTTAAAGCCATAAATAATACAATAACCAGGGTTGTTGTAATTATTTCAAATTTAGCACTCTTTACCACTGATAAATATAGCCCGAAACTTAAATTTTCGGCTAAATTTTCCAAATAGTAAGTAAGAATCATGATGGGTAATAAAAAAACCAAATAATAAATAAGCACCAAAAAAAACCAGAAAATGGATACTGAAAAAATATTTTTTAGTTTATCTCTAAAAATCCGTAAAGCAATATACACAAAACTGCCACCTACGGCATGCATAAGAAAAGTGCTATAAAAAATTCCATCAGGAGGTGTTGAAAATGAAGTGATAAAAGAAACAGCAATAATTGAAAGGATATTGGGCAAATATACGATTGATGACAAAATGGCTACCTCTCTTAAATCGCTAATAGAGCCAGTTAAGCCAGGTATTTCGAATCGCAAATAGCTAAGAATAATTGACAACAATCCGAATCCCAAAATCAAAACAACTTGATTTAATCCTTTTTTTAGTATTTTATTTTGATATTGCTTGAAGTGCATTGCTGGTGAAATTGTTTCCTAAGATATCATTTTTTTTTTGCGAAACAAAACAAAATTTAAAAATATAAGGCTTTTATCTAAAAAGAAAGCCGGAAGTTTCTCCGGCATTCTAAAAAAATATATTTCCTTTATGTATTAATGAGTTCAGTCTAAAAAGATTGAAAAAATGATTATACCCCTGCCAGCGT
>DYOH01000118.1 GCA_020720625.1 Acetofilamentum sp.
TGTAGCTCTCGAAATTAATATGTGCCACTGAATAGCCTTGTTCTATTAATTTATCGGCCAGTTGTCTGAAATAAGTACTTTTACCGGTTTGTCGGGGTGCCCAAATGGTAAAATATCGTTCATTTTCAACCAGTTTTATCCCTTTACGAATCAAATCTGTTCTTTCGATAGTGTAATGTCGCTCGGGTATATTGGGTCCGGATGTATTAAACTCTCTCATTTTATTTCAGTTTATTATCGCTCAAAGTTAAGCATTTTTCTACCATTTAGTTTCGTCGTACTCAATCAAAAAAGTAGAAATTTCCATATTGTTAATGGTTTCCGTTTGTTCTTTTACAAATTCCGGATATCTAATGTCATTCGGACAAAAAACCAGATACACACCTTTTTTCAATCCTAAACTTTTGCAATAATAGGCCAGTTGCTTTTTCCCGTCTTCAAATTGCTTTGGTGCATAGTATATTTTAGTCTCAATCAAATACTCTTTGTTTTTTACATTGACAATAATATCGCTTTTGCCTAATCCGGTTTGTGCTTCTCTGTATATTTTCCCTTCGGTTTGCATAATAAATGCATGTATGTATGTTTCGAAGCTATAAATCAGCGCCGCTTCTTTAATGGATTTATACTTTCCGTTTTCGTCTTTTTCGCGATGAGGATTAAAACCGCGCCGTTTAATGTATTCTTTGTAAGTATCTATAAGCTTTTCGAGTTTCAAATTGCCTGTTTCGGTAAAATACTCAGGAGCAAAAATAGTTCTCGAAATCTGGCTTTGTTCGCCGTTGGTATAAGGATAAAAGGCCTTGTAAAGGCGTTTCTTATAGAATGGTACCCAAAAAGCAACATAACCGTTCTCATCTTTTTTTACTAATCCGTTTGTATGCAATAGTTTTATACTCTCTCTATCAATTTCAAAAGGTATTTGAGCATCAGTAAACAGAAGTCTTTCAACAAAATTGCGTTCTTCTCTTGCTTTGTTTAATATATTTGCGAAGTTTTTATCAATGGCTTCTGTCAGATACCAGTCTTCAACTTTCAGATAATCAGTGTAAGTAAGTTTTTTCTTATCAGGATTATCTTCCACAAGCTTTTTAGCAAATCCGTTAACCAATCCGGGTTGGTTGGCCGTAATTTCCGATATCTTTTGAATTGCTTTTTTCTCAAACAGCTGCCCTGTTTCGGTTTCGTGTTGCAGAAGAAGTTCTTGAACTTCTTCTGTGGTAAAATAGGGAACATTCAGGTTATCGGTAATATTGAAAGGGCTGGCATTATCGCTTACCACGCCCACTATATTGGAAACACCCACCAAAATAACGCTTTTCAGGCAATGTTCGTTTCTTGCATGGTAGGCTTTTCTTATGGTATGTAAAAAAGTTCCGAAATACTCAGGATTAATTCCTTCAACTTCATCAATAATTAAAATGCATTTTTTGTCATTCATTTGTTCGATCTGATAAAAAATATCAGAAAGATTACTTTCCCCAAATGAAGTGCTCCAAAATTTGTTTAATTCACCAGTAAGGTTTTTTAGAAATGTATTTTCGGGTGTTTGTTTGTAGCTCTCGAAATTAATATGTGCCACTGAATAGCCTTGTTCTATTAATTTATCGGCCAGTTGTCTGAAATAAGTACTTTTACCGGTTTGTCGGGGTGCCCAAATGGTAAAATATCGTTCATTTTCAACCAGTTTTATCCCTTTACGAATCAAATCTGTTCTTTCGATAGTGTAATGTCGCTCGGGTATATTGGGTCCGGATGTATTAAACTCTCTCATTTTATTTCAGTTTATTATCGCTCAAAGTTAAGCATTTTTGTCTACATTTTTTAGTTCCCCATCAAAATGCCCAAAACTATGCGTACATTTAAGTAATGAGTCTAGTCTAAAAACCCTGCCAGCGTTGATTTTTATAAAATGCTGTAACTGTACTAAACAGTTTATAAGTCAATTAAGAAAACGCTGGCAGGGGTATAATCATTTTTTCAATCTTTTTAGACTGAACTCAGTAATGGAAAAATAATACTTACTGAAAGTACTTATCAATTTGGTAATCGCATTTCAAAGCAGCAGCTAATTTTCCCCTCACAAGCGAAGTTTCTATAGCAAAACCATATTCATTTTTACTTATTTTGATAGCAGTTTAGTAACAATAAAAAAGCCTGATAGCAATGTGTTATCAGGCTTTAATGATTAGTTTATGACAATTTTCCTAAAATTCAGCATTTTGCGGAGTTCGAGGAAATGGAATTACATCACGAATGTTTTTCATTCCGGTAACGAAAAGAAGCAAACGTTCAAATCCTAAACCAAAACCACTATGTGGCACCGAACCAAATTTACGAGTTTCGAGGTACCACCACATATCTTTATGAGGAATACCCATTTCGTTTATCCTGGCCAACAATTTATCGTAATCTTCCTCTCGCTGAGAGCCACCAATAATTTCGCCAATTTGGGGAAACAAAACATCCATAGCTTTCACCGTTTTTCCATCATCGTTTTGTTTCATGTAGAAAGCTTTAATCTCTCTGGGATAATCTGTAAGAATAACCGAATTTTTAAAATGCTCCTCCACGAGAAAACGCTCATGCTCACTTTGCAAATCCACGCCCCATTTCACCGGAAATTCAAACTTTTTGCCCGATTGTAGCAATACATCCATGGCCTGAGAATAAGTTAAACGCACAAAAGGAGTTTGAACAACCCGTTCGAGCCTGTTAATAAGCTCCTTGTCGTACATATCGTTTAAGAATTGTAAATCTTTTCGGCAGTTTTGGAGCGCATAATTCACCAGGTATTTCAAAAATTCTTCGGCCAAATCCATATTGTCGGTAATATCATAAAAGGCCATTTCGGGCTCAATCATCCAAAACTCGGCAAGATGTCTGCTTGTATTAGAATTTTCGGCACGGAAAGTTGGACCAAAAGTATAAATTTCGGAAAGGGCTAAAGCAGCCAATTCTCCTTCTAACTGACCCGAGACTGTAAGATTGGTCTCTTTTCCGAAAAAATCTTCGGAAAAGTTAATTTTGCCGTCTTCAGTGCGGGGAATATGGTCGAGATCGAAATTAGTAACATGAAACATTTCGCCAGCCCCTTCGGCATCGGATCCGGTAATGATTGGCGCATGAAGATACTTAAAACTTTTGTTGTCGAAAAACTGATGAATAGCAAATGCCATGTGATGACGAATACGAAACACAGCGCCAAAAGTATTTGTGCGAAAACGCAGGTGGGCAATTTCACGCAGAAATTCGAGTGAATGGCCTTTTTTCTGTAAAGGATAAGTAGTTGGATCAGCCGGACCATAAAGCACAATACTATCGGCTACCATTTCAAGGGCCTGCCCTTTTCCTTGCGATTCAACTAGTTTGCCGGTAACTCCCACCCCGGCACCTGTGCTGATATTTTTCAACAATTCTTCGTCGAACTTCTGCACATCAATAACAACTTGTAGATTATCAAAAACAGTTCCGTCGTTTAATGCAACAAAAGCCACATTCTTGCTTTCACGCTTTGTTCTAACCCAAGCATTTATTGTGATGGTTTTACCGACCAACGAGGGTGTATTTACCACCTCTAAAATTCTGTATTTAGCTTTCATTTAACTGATAATTATGCAATTTTGTATATTTATTTATCCAAAAACCGGAAATCAGGATCTATTTTTCTCTGTAAACAAAGGTTTTGGCTAAAGCCCGAAGTTCATCCTTTCGTCTGTTTTCCACCGAAACTTCATCCAGAAAATGCATTGCTGTATTATAATAGCGCAACATTTCCTGCTCATTTTGCTTATCGATGCCTAATTCCAAAAAAATATCCGTAACCTGTCGCACTTTAGATGCTAAATCGCTCTGATGCTGTGTTATAAGTATTTTAAGCATTTCTACCTGTTTTCCCTTGGCTTGTTCGAGTGCTGAAAGAAGTAAAAATGTTTTTTTATTCTCGATGATGTCGTTGCCAATGCGTTTTCCAAATGCTTCAAAATCTCCGAAAGTATCCAGCCAATCGTCTTTCATCTGAAAAGCAATACCCAAGTGAATGCCAAATTGATATAACAATTCGGCATCAGTATCGGAAGCACCACCCATGAGAGAGCCAATTTTTAGACTACCGGCGAGCAATTCGGCAGTTTTCAGACGTATCATTTGTGTATATTCTTCTAATGAAACGTTTAGTTTATCTTCAAATTCCATATCCAATTGTTGCCCTTCGCATACTTTTAGCGAAGTATCGTTAAAAACACGCATCACTTTAGGGTAATATTCCAAAGGCGTATTCTCCAAACATCTATAGGCCATAATGGCCATGGCATCTCCCGAAAGAATGGCCGTATTTGTACCAAATTTAAGGTGCACAGTTTGTTGTCCTCTGCGCACAGGCGAATTATCCATGATATCGTCGTGCAAAAGGGTAAAATTATGGAAAACTTCCAAAGCCAAAGCAGGCCTAACAAGGTGAATTACTTCGTCGACAAACAAATTGGCGGCCATAAGAGCCGAAACAGGCCTGATACGCTTTCCGCCAATATTAAGGATATACTTCACTGGCTCGTATAAGCCAAAAGGCTTCATCTCTTTTTGATAAAACTCCGTTTCTAGCGTTTGGCTGATTAAATCCAATAATTCGTCAAATTTCATCATCATCACCAATATTGTTGTTGTTATTGGAAAAAATGTCATCCTTCATACGAATAATGCTATCCTTAAAATTTTTGGTAGTAAAAAAATTGATCGAAAGAATTAAAGAAGGCAATAAAATAAGATTAGAAAGCACAGCCACGAGAAGTGTAATTGTAACCAATAATCCCAATGCCTGAGTACCGCCAAAATCGCTGAACATAAAAATACTAAAGCCAAACAGTAAAATAGTTGCAGTATAAATAATGCTCAAACCGGTTTCACGCAAGGCATGCAAAACAGCTTTGCGAATGTCGTCGGGTCTCACAACCAATTCTTGCCTGTATTTGGCCAGAAAATGTATGGCATTATCTACCGAGATTCCAAAAGCAATACTAAAAACAAGCACCGTACTAGGTTTAATGGGTATCCCAAAAAATCCCATCAACATGGCAGTAAGAAGCAAAGGCAATAAATTTGGCAAAAGCGATGCAAGCACCATTCTTCGGCTACGAAACATCCAAGCCATAAAAACAGCAATAAGTAGCACTGCCAATCCCACGCTGCTAAAAAGATTATTAACCAAATAGGTAGTTCCCATGGTAAAAATAACACTGGAACCGGTAACTTTTACATCGTATTTTTCGGGATCAATAACCGTATTTACAATAGCATGAACCGAATCGAGCAAGCCTAGCATTCTGATAGTACCCACGTCGGAAACCCTTCCGGATACACGTACAATCTGACTGCTTGAATCCATCAGATTATTTAGTAAGCTGATGGAATCGGAAGCACCACCAATATATTTATACAAAAACGTAAGTTCTTGATTATCTGGCAAAGAATATCTATTCGGATTTCCGTTATAAAAACCTTGCTTGGCAAATTTTAATCCATCCACAATGCTGTACATATTAGAAATATCGGGCAATGCAGATATTTTTTCCTGAAGCTCATCTATGGCTTTGAGATTTGGCAAACGTGTGCCACCTTTTTTCTTTTTTGTATCTACCATAATCTCAAAAGGCATAGCACCACCAAAATGTTTTTCAAAGAATTTCAGATCCACATACACCGGATCATCTTCAGGAATATCGTCGACAATATATCCTGTGGTTTTCATTCTCATAATCCCAAAAACAGAGAGAATCAAGAATACAAATACGATGAAATACACCCATCGTCTCGAATTTTTTACCACATTCTCCACAAAATCAAGCATAAAATTCATACTTGATTTATCCAGATGCTTTAAATGCCTGTGCTTAGGTTCTTTGGCAAAGCTAAAAAAGATAGGAATAAGCAAAATACTCAAAACAAACAATCCCAATATATTAAGCGAAGCAACAATACCAAACTCTACCAACATTTCGTTCTGAGTAATGATAAAAGTAGCAAAACCCACGGCAGTTGTAAGATTGGTTAAAAAAGTAGCCTGACCTACCTTAAGAATTACACGATGTAGCGCCTTGATCTGGTTTCCATGACTGGAGAACTCAGTATGATATTTATTCAACAGAAATACGCTGTTTGGTATACCAATCACAATAAGTAAGGGCGGAATCATTCCAGTAAGGATAGTGATATCGTAACCCATAATACCCAAAGTACCAAAAGCCCATATTACGGCCACAATAACAACAAGCATACTAAAGAAAACCACTTTATAGGATCTAAATAAATAGAAAAGCAATAAACTGGTAACCAAGAGTGCTATAATGGTAAAAATTTTGATTTCCTCCTTTATCATATACCCAATACGAATTTTGGTATATGGTAAACCGCTATAGTGAAGTTGCACCGAATTACTCCGACTGAATTTCTCTGCAATATTCAGCAAGCTATCCATCATCAGTTCGCGATTAGCGGTGCGCATAAGCTTTTCGTCGATGGTAATGGCCATCATATACACATGCGAAGTGTCGTTATAGAGCAATTGTCGATAAAAAGGCCGGTTTTCGAGTACCATTCTCAAACTATCGAGCTCTTGTTGAGATTCAATATGTTTTGGAAATATTTTTTTTATATCAAATTTCTTTTCATCTTGATTTTTAACCAAATCAACAGCATCACTCACACTAAGAACATAATTAACTCCATGCAAGTTCCTGAATTCTTCCGACATTTGATTCCATGCGTTAAAAAAATCCTTCTCAAAAAAATGTTCATCCTGAATGCCCAAAATCATCACCGATGCATCCTCACCAAAAATCTCTTTAAATTTTAAGTAATCTTGAAAACGAGGATCCTTTTCGGGCAACATACCCGAATATTGATACTTCATTTTAACAAAAGTAGCCTGATAGGCCATAAAACCTGTAAAAGCAGCCAAAACCAAAAGAATTGGTATTCTGTAACGGAGAATAAACCGAGCTAATCTAATCCACATATTCGTGAAAATTTAATTCAAAATCAAAGTGCAAAAATTTACACATGCTATTTATTCAAAAAAATCTGACAGTAATACCAATCGCCAGCACTACTTTTTTTGGCAGAAATGCCCGTTAAATCATAATCGCCGAGCATATTAAGTCTATGCCCCTCGCTACTAATCCAACCTTGCACCACCGCTTCGGGCGACTCATAGCCCATAGCTACATTTTCGGCCGCAGCTCCACCACCAATCTCAGCAATCAGATTCTCTATCCGCTCCGAAAAATTATCATGATTAATATCTTCTAAATTAATTTGATAATTATTGTGCTCTGTGGCGTATCGCCAAATAACAGAATCCATGGTTAACGCTTTCAAACCTTCAGAAAGGCGATATTCATTAACCAAAGTAAGAATTTGGGCCTCGGTTTCGGAATAATAATTCCCATCCAGGCTATCATCAGGCTCGTCAATATCGCAAGCTTGCAATGCAAGAAACAAAATTGCAAGCGAAATCCATAGTAGTTTTTTCATATACTGATTATTTTGTCAATATTATCAGGAACTTCGGCAATCACAGCCATATCATTACAGACCACGATTGGCCTTCTTATGAGCTGCGGATACTGAAGCATTGTTTCAATCCATGCCATATCAGAAAGTTCAATTGTTTTAAACTGATTCTTATATAGCTCGTCCTTAGTACGAACTAGTTGAAATGGCCGGAGATTCAATTTTTGTAATAAATCCTGCAATTCGTCAAAAGAAAATGCATCGGTCATATATTTTCTAATTTCCAATTGCTTGGTTTTATCAAGAAGATAATTTAAAGCGGCTCTGCTTCTGCTACATTTTGGATTATGATATATAACAAATTTGCACATAAACCTATTTTTTTCGGGTTATAACGTAATCCACAAAAAGTTTAACCGCCTCCTTAATTTCCGTATCCGGAAAATCAGCCAGCAGCTGAAGGGCCTTTTCTCTAAATTCGTTCATCTTCATTTCGGCATATTCCAAGCCGCCTTTAGCTCTCACCAATTGAATAATTTCATCAATCACATTTTGATTATCGTGATACTTACGAATTTTCTTAAGCACCCCCTTTTGCTCTCCATTCGAAAGCTGATTGAGGGTGAATATTAAAGGGAGTGTAATTTTTTTCTCCTTAATATCGTTCCCTGTAGGTTTTCCGATAAAATTACTTTTATCGTAATCGAGCAAATCGTCTTTAATCTGAAAAGCCATTCCGATAAGTTCGCCAAAATTCCACATATTTTGTACCTGCTCCGCAGATGTACCCACCGAGAGAGCCCCCGATGCAGAGCTCGCAGCCAAAAGCGTGGCAGTTTTTTGTCTAATAATGTCGTAGTAAACATCTTCAGTAATATCTAACTTACGCGATTTTTCCCACTGCAAAAGTTCTCCTTCGCTCATGGCCTTAACGGCACGTGCCACAATTTGGAGTAAATCGTATTCTTTGCGCTCAGTAGCCAACAGCAGTCCCCGGGATAGCAAATAATCTCCAACGAGCACAGAAATTTTGCTACGCCAAAGGGCGTAAATAGAAAAAAAACCACGACGTTCGTTGGCATCATCAACCACATCGTCGTGAACCAAAGTGGCCGAATGGAGCAGCTCTATAAAAGTAGCAGCATTATAAGTAGATTCTGTAATATTTCCGTTTAATTTAGCTACCAGGAAAACAAACATTGGACGCATTTGTTTACCTTTATGTCGAAAAATATAATTGGTAATAATGTTCAACAATTTAATATTGCCTCGCATGGCCTCCTGAAAATGATTTTCAAAAGCAGCCAGTTCGGCACTAATGGGCAATTTAATTTTATCAATCGTTTTCATTCAAATTGATTCAATGAATAAAAGCAGAAATTAGTTATATATAATTTAAAAATTGCCGCAAGATAGTAAAATTATAAGTGTTCTAAAAGCAAATAAAATATAAATCAGAAAGAATAGCAAAGGAAGGAATAAGCCATGCAAATGTATTAATACGGTTCAAGCATTTTTAATGATGATACGCTGTTCTTTATTACAATTTTTAAAGCCCGTAAGCGAAAACAGATTTGCACCTATACGAATAATGCCCTGCGCAAAGTACTTATTTTCATTACGCAGGGCAAGCCATTCTAAAAACTCCAAAAAATTCTTATCAACTAAAAGTAAAAGATGCCTTAGATAGCAAATTTTGGTGCCACGAACCAATTCCAATCTTAAATATTGCCCAAGTATTTATGAGTTCAGTCTAAAAAGATTGAAAAAATGATTATACCCCTGCCAGCGTTTTCTTAATTGACTTATAAACTGTTTAGTACAGTTACAGCATTTAATAAAAATCAACGCTGGCAGGGTTTTTATACTAGACTCATTTATAAAAAGCATAGCAAATAGTATTTTAGACCCATATATTGGATAAAATAAGGCTTATTTGAAAAGTAATAACAGTATTTTTTTCGCCAAATACTTATTTATCCATTCAAATTCTATCTTAAAAATAATGGAAAAAATTGAGCTGGTTTTTTGTCAAGCAGATTAAACAAAATTTCTTAACTTGCCAAACAAATTATCTATCAAAAAAGAATGGACGAATTGATACAAAATATAAAGAATTTAGCCGAAGTTTATTCAGCTAACTTGAAAGGAAAAATTGAAGCCAAAACAGAAGAAATGAAAGCTGATGACAATTCTCATTATCTCATTTATCGTGTTTTAGGTATTACCTTACAAGAAGGACAACTTATTGACCAATATCAAAACACAGGACGATTTCTTTATAAGTATGCAGGTTCGTTTCTCGAAGAAGCAGCAACTTTATGCTTAAATTATAAATTTCCTGATGGAATAAAAACCAAAGTAGAAAACACGATAGGGCAACGACCAAAAACATTTGAAATTGACTTTCTAAATGCCAATGACGCTATTGAAGTTAAATGGAGAGACACCACTACTGATGGAGACCATATTACAAAAGAACATACGAGAGTTCAAGTAATACGAAATCACAGATATAAACCTATTAGAGTTATGTTCTATTCCCCACAAAGAGAACAGGCAATTAGAATTCAACAAACTCTAAAAACACTTTATGCAGATGTGGAAGGAGAATATTATGGCAGTGATGAAGCTTGGGAATACTTGAAAGCTTATTCAGGAGTTGACCTAAAAGCTATTTTGACACAAATTGCAAACGAAAGGACCCCCGAAAATGGAAACTAATAAAATCTATCACGGAAATTGTGTTGAAAAACTCAAAGAAATTGAAGCCAACAAAGTTGACTTGATTTACTTTGACCCACCTTTTTTTACTCAACGCAAACACAGTCTTTCGAATAAAGACAATTCTAAAACGTATGAATTTGAAGACAAATACAATTCTATTGAAGAGTATTTAAAACTTGTTGAAAATGTTTTACAAGAATCAAAAAGGGTTTTAAAAAATACAGGAAGTGTATTTCTTCATTGCGACAAAACGGCATCGCACAATATTAGAGTTGTGATGGACAAGATTTTTGAACGTGAAAATTTCCAAAGTGAAATTATTTGGTCATATAAAAGATGGTCAAATGCTAAAAAAGGATTGTTAAATGCTCATCAAGTAATTTTCTTTTATTCAAAAACACAAGATTTTAAATTCAACACACTTTATACAGATTATTCAACAACTACTAATCTTGACCAAATTTTACAAGACAGAGAACGTAATGAAAACGGAAAATCTGTTTATAAAAAAGATGAAAACGGTAATGTAGTTTTAGGTAAAGAGAAAAAAGGCGTTCCTCTTTCTGACATTTGGGAAATTCCATACTTAAATCCAAAAGCAAAAGAAAGAACGGGATACCCAACTCAAAAACCAGTTTTACTAATCAATCAAATTTTAAATATCGTTACGGAAGAAGGCGACTTGGTTGTTGACCCATTTTGTGGTAGCGGAACAACTTGTGTTTCTGCAAAATTATTAAAGAGACAATTTATCGGAATTGACATTTCAAAGGATGCGGTTGAACTTGCAAATTCACGATTAGAAGAAA
>DYOH01000020.1 GCA_020720625.1 Acetofilamentum sp.
TACTAAACAGTTTATAAGTCAATTAAGAAAACGCTGGCAGGGGTATAATCATTTGTTCAATCTTTTTAGACTGAACTCATTAAATTTTTAAGGAGGAATCTTGGCTTGTTATTTTTGAAACCATATTAATGTTGAGTAAGCGGATAGCCTGATACTATTTCATTTACTCTCGCTTTTACTTTTGCCAATGCATCTTCGTTATCGAAATTGGACAGCACATCGTCTATTGCTTCCACAATGGCCTGCATATCTTCTTCAACAAATCCTCTGGTGCTTATGGCCGGTGTTCCTATCCTTATTCCTGATGTTTGGAAAGGAGAGCGTGAATCGAAAGGTACCATATTTTTGTTTACAGTAATATCTGCCTTCTCGAGAGCCTTTTCTGCCTGCTTTCCTGTTATTTCGGGGTATTTAGTTCTAAGGTCAATAAGCATGCTGTGGTTGTCTGTTCCGCCGGACACCACATGGTAGCCCAATTCCATAAACAAAGAAGCCATTTTGGCTGCGTTTTTTTTCACTTGTTTTTGGTATTGACGGAATTCTTCGGTGAGTGCCTCTCCAAAAGCAACTGCTTTTGCTGCAATTATGTGCTCTAAAGGGCCTCCTTGAGTTCCGGGGAATACGGCAGAATCTATTAATGCCGACATTTTTTTGATTACTCCTTTGGGCGTAGTTTTTCCCCAGGGATTGTCGAAATCTTCGCCCAACATGATGATACCTCCTCTTGGACCTCGCAATGTTTTATGAGTGGTAGAGCTTACAATATGTGCATAAGGAAATGGACTTTCCAGTAATCCGGCAGCTATTAATCCGGCAGGATGCGAAATATCAAACATGAGTAAGGCGCCTACTTTGTCGGCAATTTCGCGCATTCTTTTATAATTCCAATCTCTTGAATAGGCAGATGCTCCTCCGATTATTAGTTTGGGTTTTTCTGTGAGAGCAATTTCTTCCATTTTATCGTAATCAACCATTCCTGTTTGTTCGTTGAGTGTGTATGAAACGGGCTGATAAAGGATGCCTGAAAAATTTACCGGAGATCCATGTGTTAGATGTCCACCATGGGCTAAATCCAGCCCCATAAATTTATCGCCGGGCTGAAGCACTGCCAGCATAATTGCTGCATTGGCTTGCGCACCAGAATGCGGCTGAACATTGGCATAAGCTGCTCCGAATAGCTCTTTTAAGCGGTCTATGGCAACTTGTTCTATTTCATCAACAACTGCGCAGCCACCGTAATAGCGGTTGCCGGGATAGCCTTCTGCATATTTATTGGCCGGATATGAGCCCATTGCTTGCATTACTTGTGGGCTAATAAAGTTTTCCGAAGCAATAAGTTCAAGTCCATGTAACTGGCGCTTGTATTCTTTTTCAATCAAGTCGAAGATTAATTGATCTTTTTGCATCTTGTTTCGTTTTTATTTGAAGCAAAAGTACTATAGTTTACGTAATTTTTATGCTTTTGCTGTGCGTACATAATAAGTTTTACAGCATTTATTGGATTATATACCGAAGATTTTTTTTGCCTGTCCCCATTTGGTGCAATTATCGTTTCTACTCATTGGAATTGTATGTATATAATAATTACGCATTGTATTCAGTTAATTTATAAATGTATTAATAGTGGTTTTGTAGGTTTTTTCCGTTTTAAATTTCGTTATAATTTTTTTTTTTGGTTTAATGTGGATAAAAAATTCTACTTTTGCAGGTATTTTTAATCAATCTTTTATGAAGTGGCTCGATAAACTGCGCTACAGTCCCAAAAAAATTCTTTCGGAACAAGGGTTTATATATTTTGCAAGTATTTTGATAGGTGTTACTGTAGGTTTGGTTGCTTTTGTACTAAAAACTTCTGTTCACAGCATCAGAATGCTGGTTAGTTATTTGGTTGAGTCTGATATTGCCAATTGGGTATATCTCATTTATCCGGTTATAGGCATAGCTTTGGCAGTGTTGTTTACCAAATATGTACTTCGCAGGCCTGTTAGTCATGGTATACCTGCTGTATTGCATGCCATTTCAAAGAATCAGGGGTTTATCAAGTCTCATAATCTTTTTTCGAGTATTGTTACCAGTAGTTTAACTGTTGGTTTTGGCGGTTCTGTGGGACTTGAAGGTCCAACTGTGGCTACAAGTGCGGCTTATGGCAGTTTTTTTGGACGATTTTTTAAGATGCGCTATAAACAGCGCATTTTGTTTCTGGGGGCGGCTTCGGCAGGCGCTATGGCTGCTATTTTTAAAGCACCCATAGCTGCCATTGTGTTTGCTGTAGAAGTAATTATGTTGGATTTAACCATGGCAAGTATTGTGCCCCTCCTTTTTGCTTCCTTTTCTGCTTATATTACTTCTTATTTTCTTATGGGGAAGGATGTTCTTTATCCTTTTACCAATACCGCACAATTTGAAGCTTCGTATATCCCATGGATTATTTTGCTTGGTGTGCTATCCGGTTTATTATCGGTTTATTTTGCAAAGGTTTATTTGAGAATTCATGTGCTTTTTGATAGGATAAAGAATATTTGGAGTAAGTTGCTTGTTGGTGGATTTTTTCTTGGAGTGCTTATTTTCCTTTTTCCATCCTTGTATGGAGAAGGTTACGAGTCTGTAAATATGGCATTAAATGAGGATTATAGTTATTTGTTTGAGAAGAGCTTATTTTTCGATTTTCAAAATAATTTCTGGATTACAATGTTGCTTATTTTTGCCATTGTAATGCTAAAAATTGTGGCCACATCGGTTACCTTTGGAAGTGGGGGTGTTGGTGGCATTTTTGCGCCTAGCTTGTTCATGGGGGTAAATTTTGGATTATTCTTTGCTTTGATTGTTAATCATTTATTCGATGCTCAATTACCTGTGAGCACTTTTGCGCTCATCGGTATGGGCGGTCTTATTGCAGGTGTTTTGCATGCTCCCCTTACTGCCATGTTTTTAATTGCCGACTTAACCAGCGGCTACCAGATGCTCGTACCTCTGATGATTGTAGTTACAGTTTCTTATACTACAGTAAGGTATTTTATGCAAAATAGTGTGTATACTTTTCAGCTTGCCGAGCGTGGTGAATTGCTTACGCATCATGCTGATAAAAATGCGCTTAAGTTATTGGAAATTGGTAAGCTGATAGAGACTAATTTTGCTCCTGTTTATCCTTATCAAACACTTGGGGAATTGGTTAGAATTATTAAGGAATCTACCAGAAATGTTTTTCCGGTGCTTGATAATGATAATAATTTTTTGGGTTTGGTTACGCTAGACGATGTGAGGCAAATTATGTTTGATGTGGAGATGTATCATTCGATTACTGTACAAGAATTAATGTTTACACCCGTAACCTATGTAAACATTAGCGATACCATGGAAACTGTGGCACACAAAATTCAAAGTTCTGGCAGATTTAATCTGGCTGTTTTGGATAATGGAAAGTATGTGGGTTTTGTGTCGAGGGCCAATGTTTTTTCTGCGTATCGATCAATGCTCCAAAAATTTAGTGAGGATTGAGTTTTTCTACTTTTTTACCAATTTTTTAATGATTTCAAGTAAAATACTTATAAATAAGTAAATACCAAAAAAGTAAAATATTTTCGCAGCCGAACTTTCCAATTTCAAGTAATTTATTACCCATAATCCCAAAGGAATAGCAATAATTACTCGTAATATTTGAATAACAATGTTCTCAGTTTTTGGATTCATTCCCATCTAGCTATTTAGTTTATTATGGAATATCCAGGAAAACTTATTTGCTTAATTATTCTCATATTGTGGGCTTTTCTTCAAAAAATAATTAATTCAGGTGAACTTATTTAAACTTATCATTTAGTAAATACCATTACTCAAATTGTGCTTAGTGTAATTAATTGCAGCTGTTTGCGTTTAAAAGCGGTTTTTTATGAAATCAGACCAATTATCGTCTGCTGTTTTTCTCTTCCTGTGTTGCTTTTTTGTGCTTTTGTTCTGCCTCCTTGCTATTTTTTTGACGTTCTTTTTGCGTGTCTTCACGATTCGATCGATTTTTATCCAATTTGTCCTTTTTTTCCTGCTGTTTGTCCAATTTCATTTGTTGAAATTTCTTTTGTTTGGCAAGTTTTTGTTTTGCATCGTTTTCCATAAGGCGACAATTTATTGCTAATTTAGGTGAAGGTAATCAAATTAAACAAATATCCCAAATAATGTTGCTTATAGAGCACTTATGTCTTTGATGATTAATCAGCTAAGCTATATAATATATTGTATCTAGTACTTTTCTGATAGAGTATTATTGCATAAATGGCTGCAATTTTATTTTTTTGAAGTTTTTGCCTGAAGGGATGCAGCTGGATTTTCTATCTATTTTTTGGCTTGTTTTCGCAATTCTTCTATCTCTTGATCAGAGAGTTGTGTGTATTTTTTTATCTTTTCGCTGGGTTCATCATCGGCTATCATTTCCAGCGCTATTTCAATGCTTCTCTCTTTTTTTCCTTCTTTTTTTCCTTCGTTTTTTCCTTCGTTTTTTCCTTCGGTTCTGGCAGTTTTTAGCACATCGGCATCGCGTAACAGGTTTACCAGGTATTTCTCGTAACGTTTTCGCTCGGCCTCACTCATGTTTATTTCCGATAGTATTTGTTCGGCTTTATCAATGTTTTTAGATACTGAACCTTCGGCCACTTCATTATTCTTGAAAATATAAATCCACTCGTCTATACGTTTTTTGATGATGTTTTTGTAGCGTTCAACCGTTATGAGATAATACTCCGGAAAAATTTGTTTATCTACCATTTTGTATTTGGGCTCCAGCGAATTAGGGATTTCTTCGCGTTTGCGAATGATGAGCGGCTCTCCGGTGTTGACTCCTGTAAATTTGGTGGTTCCGTAGTAAATATAATCTTCTCCCAGGCCAAGATTAAAGTATAATATACTGATGGAGATTACTTTACTTACATCAGAAAAATCCTTGCTTAATTTTTGGTGTTCTACAATTATTTTAGATGTTGCATACAGCAGGCTTTCCAGATAATCTGTTTCACGGGTGTTCTGAATTTCGATGTAAATTTTTCGGTTTTGGCTGTCGAGTACCAATAAATCCACACGGATAAATTTATCGTCTTCGTCCTTGGGATTGGTTTCGCTTTCCAGAATATTCAGAATTTTTACATTATCATCTTCCAGCAAAGCACATAAAAAACCTTCCAATACTTCGAAATTGGCTTTATCGCGCAAAAGGCTTTTCATGGCCCAGTCAAATCGTATGAGTTTTTTATGTGGCATGTCTAAACGTTTTTACAAAAATAGTGATATAATTCGATTATCGCAAAATGCGAAAAAAATTGACATTTTTTTGAAACTTGATTGCCTAAATTATTACATATCTGATTATAGCGATTCTGTAAAACAGTTTTGATGTCTTTTTTTATATTTACAATTGATGCTAGTCGCTTTAGTGTCGAAATCTTTGTAGCAAAAGGCATTCACGAAGGTTAAGAACGGAACTTTCCATAAAGTTCCAAAACTTTTGAAAAGTTGGCGGCATAATACCCACAAAGGTTTCATCCTTTACGACAAAACCGTTTTCTTATGATCTATTCTGATTTTCTATATGTATTGAAAGCGTTTGCCTGAGCAGTAGGCATTATCAATACATCATTAATATTTACATGTTTTGGTCTGGTTGCTATCCAGGTAATTGTTTCTGCAATATCGTCGGCAGTAAGAGGTGATAGCCCGTTATATGTTGCATAGGCCTTTGCTCTATCTCCGCCAAATCTTACGGTACTAAATTCTGTATTAACCATTCCCGGAGCAACAGACGAAACTTTTATACCAAAAGGCAGCAAATCAATGCGCATACTTTTGGTAATGGCTTCTACTGCATGCTTGGTGGCACAATATACACTTCCATTTCCGTAGGCTTCTTTTCCGGCTATTGAGCTTATATTAATAATGTGTCCCGATTTGCGTTCTACCATGCCCTGAAGCACAATTTTGCTAATTTGCAGTAAGCCTTTTATATTGGTATCTATCATTTGTTCCCAATGACTTAAATCTCCTTTGTGGATTGGGTCTAAACCAAGCGCTAATCCGGCATTGTTGATTAATAAATCTATTTTTCGCCAATCAGATGGAAGTTTATTCATTGCTGTATCGAGTTCTTTTGAATTTCGGATATCAAAATTTAACGATAAGCACCGTCTTTTATAGTTTCGCTGAATCAGAATCTCTAAATCCATGAGTAATTTAACTCTTCTGCCGGTAATAATCAGGTCGTAGCCTGATTCTGCAAGTTTAAATGCCGTAGCTTTTCCTATTCCTGATGTTGCTCCGGTTATTAGTGCCAATTTTGTTTCCATAACCCGATTTATTCTATAATTTTGTCTATTCTCGTGTTTATATCCGCCTCTACAATTGTAGTAAGCAAAATATCGTTAATATTTACATGCTTCGGACGGCTAAGGGCAAATAATATTGCGTCTGCCACATCATCCGGATAGAGCGGAGTAAAGTTGCTGTATGATTTTTCGGCCAGTTCTTTGTTGCCTTTGGCTTTAACTAAAGCAAATTCTGTTTCTACAACGCCCGGATTTATTTGTGTTACCTTTACTCCCTTATCGAGCAAATCAATTCTAAGGCCTTTTGTAAATGCTTCTACGGCAAATTTTGTAGCCGAATATACACTGGAGCCTTTTTTTACTTGTTTGGCAGCAGTGGAGCCAATATTGATAATATGGGCATCTTCTGTTTTCAGTAAATATGGTAATAGAATATGCGTTACCGAAATAAGGGATTTTACATTTGTGTCGAGCATTGTTTCCCAGTCTTCTAGTTTTGCCTCATCTACAGAGTCAAAAGCCAGTCCTAATCCTGCATTGTTGATTAATACCTGAATATGTTTCCATTCTTCAGGCAGTTTTTCAATGGCCGAGCGCAAATCCATGGTATTTCTGATGTCTTCGGCAAGTATACAAACTTTGGTTTGGAAATTGTTTTGTAGTTCTGTTTGTATTTTTTCCAGTTTGTCTTTTCTTCGTGCCACCAAAATTAAGTGATATTCGTTTTGCGCCAATAGATTGGCTGTTGCGTATCCTATTCCGGAGCTTGCTCCTGTTATTAAGGCAATTCTATTCATAAGGAGTTTGGTTTTACAGAACAAATGTAAAAAATGCTTTTGTTTTTCGTATGTTTTTTAAGTTGTATTTATATGTTTAGTTAAATATATTTTGTATTGTACTGATAATTTATTCGATAAAGTATTGTTGAAAACCCGGAGTGGCTAAAGTTTTGATGGAATCGTTTTTATCGGTAAATATAAAATATACATCAATGTGATTATTGGCCTCAATAAAATCGATGCTTTTATTTAATCCCATGGTCATAAATGCTGTGGCATAAGCATCTGCATAAATACAGGTATTGGTGATTACTGTTACGCTGAGCAATTCGTTCTCTGCAGGCTTTCCGGTAATGGGGTTTATGGTGTGAGCAAAACGTTTTCCGTCTTTAATATAGAATTTTCTATAGTTTCCGCTTGTAGCTAAAGATTTTCCGCTTAGTGCAATAACTGTCTGTAATTCACGATTTTCGATGGTTGAATTGTCGATTGGTTTGTCAATTCCGATTTTCCAATCCAAACCTTTGCTGTTTAGTCCTTTGGTTTTTATTTCGCCTCCAATTTCAATCATATAATCGAGGATGGCTTTTTTTTCTAAGAATGAAGCTACTACATCTACGGAATATCCTTGTGCAATGGCATTTACATCGAGCATTATACGCAGATCTGTTTTTATAATTTGTTTGTTATGTATGCTTATATTTTGAAAACCAATAAATTTCAAAAGAGAATCTATTTCAGTTTCGTTCGGGAAAATGGTATCGTTTTTAAAAAAGCCGTAAGCTTTTGTCAATGGACCAACTGTCATATCGAAAGCCCCATTTGTTTGCTTGGCAACTTTTTGTCCGGTTTCAAAACATGCTATGAACATAGAATCTAATTCTACTGCTTCGTTGCGGTTTATTTTTGAAATAATGGATGTGCTATCGTAATTTGACAAAGATTTATCGAATTTTTTGAGTATTGTGTTTATTTCCTGCTCAAAATTCTGTTTTTTGTTTGTTTTATAAATAATACTATAAGTAGTTCCTTGTGCATATCCTTGTAAATGTATGTATTCATTTTTATTACAGGCATGAAATATCAAAGGCAAAGAGAACAGTATCAGAAGCTGAAATGTGTAGGCTGATGTTTTTTTTGTCATGGCAAAATGTTTTTTTTTGTCTTATAATGCTTTTGTTTTATCGGTACATTTTTTGGATGGTAAAAATGCAGAAATTTTGTATATTTTCTTAGAAATTTGTGCAGTAATGGATTCAAAGTGAAAAACCCTTCATTTGAAGGGTTTTTTTCCTATTTTAGATATTTTTTAAGAGCCGAAATCGTCGAACATTACGTTCTCATCTGGTACACCCAAATCGTAGAGCATTTTTTTTACTGCTGCAATCATCATGGGTGGTCCACAAAGATAGTATTCAATATCTTCCGGCGACTCATGTTTGGAGAGATATTCGTCGTAAATAACTTGGTGAATAAATCCGGTTTTACCTGTCCAATTGTCTTCTTTCTTTGGTTCTGAAAGTGCAATAGTGAAATCGAAATTATCGTTTTCTGATTTAATTTCGTTGAAATCTGATTCGTAGAATACTTCTCTTCTTGAGCGGGCGCCATACCAATAGGTTGATTTTCTATTGGTGCGATGTGTCTTATATTGGTCGAAAATATGCGAACGCATGGGCGCCATACCTGCACCTCCCCCAATAAACATCATTTCGTTATCGGTTTTGCGTATAAAGAATTCGCCGTAAGGACCGGAAATCATCACTTTGTCGCCAGGTTTGCGTGAGAAAATAAAGGAAGAACATATTCCCGGATTTACATCCATGAAACCGCCTTTTGCTCTGTCCCACGGTGGGGTTGCAATACGAATATTCAGCATAATAATTTTGTTTTCTGCCGGATAGCTGGCCATTGAGTATGCTCTGTAGGTGGGTTCCGGATTTTTCATTTTCAAATCCCACATTTTAAACTGATCCCACTCTTCTTTGAATTGTTTTTCTACTTCGATGTCTTTTTTGAAATCAACTTCGAGTGCCGGAACATCGATTTGGATATAGCCGCCCGATTGAAAGTCAAGTTCTTCTCCTTCGGGTAATTGCACTACAAATTCTTTGATAAAGGTGGCCACATTGTGGTTTGAGACTACTGTGCATTCCCATTTTTTGATTCCCATTACTTCGTGTGGAATACCTATGCTCATGTTGTCGCGGATTTTTACCTGACAACCTAGTCGCCAGTTAGCTTGCTGTTCTTTTCGGCTAAAGAAGCCCTTCTCTGTTGGTAAAATTGAGCCACCGCCTTCAAACACCTGACATTTACACATACCGCAACTTCCGCCTCCGCCACAAGCAGATGGCAAGAAAATTTTGTTCTCTGATAAGGCGCTTAGTATGGTGGTTCCGGGATTTACCTTGAGTTCCGAATCTCCATTAATTTTTAAAGTAACTTCGCCCTGCGGCATTAGTTTAGCTTTAGCAATTAATAGACCTATTACCAGAAGAAGTATTATTAATAAGAATACAACGATTCCGGTTAATATAATTGTCGAGTTTAATCCAATTATAAACATGCTGTTTGTACTTAAGTTAGATTATAATTTAATTCCCATAAAGGACATAAAGGCTATCCCCATTAATCCGGTAACAATAAATGTAATTCCTATACCTCTTAATGGTGCCGGAACATTTGAATACCTTATTTTTTCGCGAATTGCTGCTAAACCTACAATGGCCAAAAACCAACCCAATCCGGAACCTAATCCGAATGATGTGGCTTGCCAGATATTTTCGTATTCGCGCTCTTGCATAAATAGTGAACCTCCTAAAATGGCACAGTTTACGGCAATAAGCGGTAAAAAGATTCCTAAGGAGTTATACAAGGCCGGAGCAAATTTTTCTACTATCATTTCCACGAGTTGCACCATGGATGCAATAACAGCAATAAAAATGATAAAACTTAGAAAACTTAAGTCTACCTCTGCATAACTAGGGCTAATCCATGTTAAGGCTCCCTTTGATAGCAAGTGTTCTTGTATTAAATAATCAACTGGTACCGTAATGCCTAATACAAACATTACAGCCAGACCTAATCCTGCTGAAGTATCTACTGTTTTAGAGACGGCCAAATATGAGCACATTCCTAAAAAGTATGCGAAAATCATATTGTCTATAAATATTGACTTGACAAATATGTTTAGTATTTCTTGCATTTTATTTAATTTATGTGGTTAAATTATTTTTTTTCAATAAGTTCTTTCATTTTTGAACGTTGCACCCAAATAAGTACTCCCACAATGATAAGTGCCATGGGGGGTAAAATAATCAATCCATTATTCTGGTATCCCATTTCGTAAAAACTTTGAGGTATTACTTTTATTCCCCAGATAGTTCCTGCTCCAAATAGTTCTCTAATAAAGGCTACAATAATCAGAATAATTCCATAACCTACACCATTTCCAATACCATCTATAAACGAGGGCAAGGGTTTATTTCCCATTGCAAATGCTTCTAGTCGTCCCATGATGATACAATTTGTAATTATTAATCCAACAAAAACCGATAATTGTTTGCTTACATCGTATACATAAGCTTTAAGTATCTGGTCTACAATTATTACAAGTGATGCAATTACAACTAACTGAACAATTATTCTAATTCTTGATGGAATAGAATTTCTAAGTAGCGAAATAATCAGGTTCGCGAATCCGGTAACTAAGGTTACTGAAACTGCCATTACAAAGGCCGCTTTTAATTGAACGGTAATGGCTAAGGCTGAACAAATTCCTAAAATCTGAACCAGAATAGGGTTGTCTATATTCAGCGGATTGACAAATAGTTTTAAATTTTTATTAGCCATTGTGAATTATTTTTTTTGGTTTTTAAAGTAGTTCTCATAAGGTGTAAGGCAATCTGATATCATTGCTTCCAGTCCTTTACTTGTAATTGTTCCTCCGGATATGGCATCAACTCCGTGTTCTAAATCGCCGGCAGCGGCGGCTGAGCCTTTTCCTCCTTTGTGCACAGTGATGGATACAAAGTTTCCGTCTTTATTGAAAATTGTTTTTCCAAGAAAGGGTTCCTGAAACCAGCCTTGATTAATTTCCGCTCCCAAACCGGGTGTTTCGCCTTTGTGGTCGAAAACTGCTCCATATATGGTATTTAAGTCTGATTCCAATGCCAGATATCCCCAAATCGGTCCCCAAAGGCCTTTTCCTCTTAATGGAATAATAAAGTATTGATTATCATTTTTTTTGCAAATGTATATGGGTAAATTTCTTGTATCGTGTGCTTTTGAAACTTCTTGTGCCATATTTAATTTAAATGCATCAATTCCTTCTACTTTTTCTCCTTTTGAATTGACCACAAACGATGCGGTAATATACTTTGAGTACTCAGCTTCTGCGTTATTTGCATCTGCTTCTATTCCAACAGAGGCCAGAATATTCTGTTTTTTTTCAATTTCCACATTTTTGTCTTGTAATGGTTGAAGCGATATGGCCGTAAAAGATAAGGTTGCCGCTACTAAGATTACCATTACCGAAGAATAAATGAAGATATATAAGTTGCTATTTGTATTCATTTTATCTCTTTTTATGCTTGTTTTACTTTTACGCGGCTTAATCTTTTGCTAATATGTGCTTTAACTATATAATGGTCGATTAATGGTGCAAAAGCATTCATTAACAGAATGGCCAGCATCATGCCTTCCGGATAAGCCGGATTTAATACCCGCACCAGGATGGCAATAAATCCTATCAAAAATCCATAAAACCATTTTCCCTTTTCGGTTTGGGTAGCAGTTACCGGGTCGGTGGCCATAAAAACGGCTCCGAATGCAAATCCTCCCAGTACAAGATGTTCCCACCAAGGTAGTGTCATGTATACATTGGTTTCGGTAGCAAACGTATTGAGCAATAGACCCATAGCTGCACCTCCCAAAAATACCGAAAGTATTATTTTCCAATTTCCAATTCCGGTTGCAATTATTATTATGGCGCCGAGCAGTATCATCAGGGTGCTGGTTTCTCCTACCGAACCGGGAATCCAACCCATAAAGGCATCAAAGGCGCTCCATTTGGCATGGTAGGCATCCAGGTTTCCGATTGCAGCTGCGGCATCTCCTAGTGGAGTTGCGCCTGTTATTCCGTCGGCTAATTTGCCATTGGCCATTATTTCATCAAAATCTGATGTCCAAACTATTGTACCCGACATTTTAGTGGGGTAGGCAAAGAATAAAATTGCGCGTGTTAATAAGGCTGGGTTGAAAACATTCATTCCTGTGCCTCCAAATACTTCTTTTCCAAATACAACAGCTAGTATCGAAGAGACTGCCACCATCCAAAGGGGAACGTCTACAGGCACAATCATTGGAATCAGAAGACCCGAAACCAAAAATCCTTCTTCTATTTCTTTTTGTTTGATATACACAAATAAAAATTCGGTTCCCAAACCGGCTGCATAGGCTACTATAATTAATGGAATAGTTTTCCATAAACCGTGGTTGAATTCATTCCAGAATGATGCATCTGACATTCCTTGTGCAAGATAATGTTGGTAGCCCAAGTTCCACATTCCGAAAATTAATGCAGGTAAAAGGGCAATAATTACCACCGACATTGTTCTTTTTAAATCGATGGCATCGCGTATGTGTGCGCCTTTTTTGGGTGCAGTTTCGCCTAATACAAATAAGAAAGTTTCAAAACTTTCGAATACTGGCATCCACTTTTCGTACTTTGCACCTTTCTCAAAGTTTTTTTTCAGATTCGCAACGTAATTTTTTAATCCCATGGATAAAGTTTTTCTAATTAATTAAATTCTTTAATCATTAATTCAATGCCTTTTCTTACAATGGCTTGCACTGGTGTTTTTGATGTGCACACTACTTCGCATAGGGCGAGTTCTTCTTCGGCAATTTCGTAAATTCCTAATTGCTCCATCAAATCAATATCCTCAATGATTATGGCTTTCAGTAAATGAACGGGCAAAATATCCATTGGCACTACTTTTTCGTATTGTCCGGTTACTACAAACGGGCGATGACCTCCGCGCAAATTAGAATCCAGTCGGTATTCTTTATTGGGTGTTAGCCATGACAAAAAGGAGCGCGACATGCTGAATTTTCCAAATCCTGGTGTGGCCCAACCAAATAGTTCGGGTTCGTTGCCTTCGGGGATTACAGTTAATTGCGAATCATAAAAACCCAAATAGTTATCGGCGCTCACTTTTGAGCCACTCAGAACATTTCCGCTTATAATGCGGTTGTTTTCTCCAAGCGTTTTTTCATGCAATAATTCTTTTAATCCGGCACCAATAATGCATTTATGGTATTGTGGGTCTTTAACTTCTGATCCACAAATGGCAATCGTTCTTTCAAAATTTACTTTTCCGGTAAGAAATAAATGGCCAATGTTTACAACATCCTGAACATTTACATACCATACAACTTCTCCTTTGTTTACGGCATCGAGATGGTGTATTTGCACACCAACTGCTCCTGCCGGATGGGGGCCATCAAAATAAACTTTTTCTGCGTTTTCTGTTCTGTCAAAAATGTTGTTTGTTATTTTGGCATCTAATCCCAGATAAGTTTTTCCACTGGTAAGTTTACTGATGGCGTTTATTCCGGTTTGAAAGGTATCCATTTTGTCTTGCAGGATAAACTGATAATCGGGCGCCAAGGGTGCGGAATCGAAGGTGGATACAAATATGGATTTGGGGCTATGCTGTGGATTGGCCACGATGGCATAAGGCCTTTGTCTGATAAATGTCCAGTTTCCGCTTTCCAGAAGATTTTTTGTGATATCTTCTTTTGATAATTGCAGTGGATTTGCTTTCGTAAAATCCAAACTTTCGTTTTTTCCGTCGGACTCTATTACAACCTCCAGGATTCTACGGCGTTCGCCTCTGTTTACAGCTACTACTTTTCCACTTACAGGCGAAGTATATTTTACTTCGGGATTGTATTTATCAGAAAATAGTTCTGTTCCGGCTTTTACATCCTGATCTACCTTTGCAGATAGTTTTGGAGTCAGACCCGGAAAATCAGAAGGTTTTAGCGCATAACCGGAAGATAATTTCGCTGATGCAAGCTTTGGCTGTGGCTTGCCTTGCAAGCGAATATCAAGCCCTTTTTTTAGCTTAATAACCTTTGTCATATTTTTAAATTGTTTAATGCTGTGTTTAATTGAGCTTTCAAATGTAGTTAGTTTGATTTTTTCTAACAAGTTTATATATAGCTTTAAATATATAAATGACTTTTTGATGCATTGACTTAAATTATTCTATGACTGTATTTTACTGAATTTAGCGTGTTCTTAAACATTTATTTTAACAAAAAATTAGGATTTTTTAATCGTAATTTATAATTAGTCTAAATTCCTTTTTCATTTTGTTCTATTTTTTTGGCTTCATCCCATATTTCGTCCATCTCTGCTAATGTCATGTTTTTTAATTCTTTACCTATTTTTATTGTTTTGCTTTCTAGGTAATTAAATCGCCTGATAAATTTTTGGTTGGTTTTTTCTAATGCATCATCGGGATTTATTTCGTATAAGCGGGCTGCATTTATTAAACTAAAAAGTAAATCGCCAAATTCTTCTTCAGCATGCTCCTGATGGTGGTTTTGCATTTCATACTGAAATTCGTTTAATTCCTCTTTTACTTTTTCCCAAACTTGTTCTTTCTCGTCCCAATCGAATCCCACTCCGCGTGCTTTGTCTTGTAGTCTGAAGGCTTTTATGATACTTGGCACTGCCTTGGGTATGCCGGATAAAACAGATTTATTGCCATCTTTTTCTTTTAGCTTTAGTTCTTCCCAGTTTTGCGATACTTCTTCTTTGTTTTCTACAGGAGTATTGCCGTAGATATGTGGATGGCGGTAAATTAGTTTTTCGGCAAGGCTGTTTATTACGTCGGCAATATCAAATTTTTTTTCTTCGCTGGCAATTTTGCTGTAAAAAATGAGATGGAGTAAAACATCTCCAAGCTCTTTTTTTATGGCATCCCAGTTATTTTGCTGAATGGCTTCGGATAGTTCGTAAACTTCTTCGATTGTAAGTGTTCTCAGACTTTCTTTTGTTTGAACGCTATCCCAAGGGCAATCGGCCCTTAGCTCGTCCATTATGTTTAGAATTCGCTCAAAGGATTGTTTTTTTTGCTCTATGTTGTTCATTTTTTATAGTTTATGGCGTTTAACGACCAGGCCTCCGGTTTTCCGTTAAACCACTGTTTGGTGGTATTCCATGTATTTTTAAAAAATTCCGAATTTCTATAATCATTCAGGTCTTGCTCGGTTTTCCAATGACTGTGTGTAAAGAAAATTTGCGGATTATTTACATCCTGCAATATTTCCAGGTAGCTACAACCATTAAACAACCTTATTTCGTTGGCAATGGATTTTTCGAAAGTCTTGAACTTTTCTATGTGTTCATCACTAAAACTTAGTTTTACAAATCTGATTATCATGAAAATATTATTCTTATGGTTTGTTGTATACTGATATTGATAAGCTCAGCTAATTTACCTTTATTTATGGCTATTTCTAATAGATTGGCCGAATTAAAAAAAGCTGTCATTTCGCCCGGATCTACTGAATTGTAGGATTTTGACAATTCTTTTATTTTGTAATAATTTGTTCCGGGGTAGATTGTAAAATTTCTTGATTTTCTTACTTGTTCAAATAGCGCTATATCGATATTGCTTATTATGTTTCCGTAGGAATCTATGTATATAACCTGCCCCTCTATTGTGTTTTCAGAATAATTGGCTAAATAGGGGTACATGGTATATAGTTCTTCTTTGCGAAGGGCTATTTCTTTGATATCTTTTTTCTGCAAGATATGTATGGCTGCAGGCACAAAGATTTCTATGGCCGGAAATATGCTTTCTCGGCTGTTTTTTAATTCATAAATTTCCTTGTCTTTGTCGTATAGTATGAGGGTTAAGATGCCATTATCAGCACTAATAAAGTATTGATTGCATGATTTTACCAATACATGTCCGGTATTTTTTTTCTTCTCCGAATCTACGCAAATAAGGTGAATGGTATTTTCCGGAAAACGTGAAAAAACATTTGCTACTACAAAACTGGCGTTGAGAATATTAAAATGTGGTATACTATGCGAAATATCAACAATTTGCAAATCAGGAAATGATGATAATAATCCTGCTTTAACAATGGCTGCGTAATAATCCTGGTTTTGCCAATCGGTAGTGAGTGTTACAATGGCCATTTAGCTTTTTATTAAATATTATCGCTTCCTTTTTTTTAATACTTTGGAAATTTGTATTAATTTGCAGCAAAATTAAAGATAATTTATGACCGAAAAAATTATTTATTTGAACCATATCGACCCTGTTTTGATTTACGGAATTAATGATATTAAACTTGAACGAATTAAAAATTTTTTCCCTAAACTTAAAATTGTTGCCCGTGGCGAAATAATGAAAATTGCTGGTGATGTTTCGGAAGTTGCCCGTTTTGAAGAGAAAATTAATAAAGTTGTAGAGCATTTTCAAAAGTTTAATAGTTTAACCGAAGTTCAGTTTGAAGAGCTTTTTTTTAATAATTCCTTTGAAGTGAGTCAGGCTCAGGAAAATCCCGATGTAATTATTTATACTACTACCGGTAGACAAATAAAGGCCCGTAATAAAACCCAGAAAATAATGATTGAGGCCGCCCACGAAAACGATTTGCTTTTTGCTATTGGTCCATCGGGTACCGGTAAAACATATATGGCTATTGCTTTGGCTGTGAGAGCACTTAAAAACCGCGAAGTCCGTAAAATTATTCTAACTCGTCCGGCGGTGGAGGCGGGGGAGCATCTGGGTTTTTTACCCGGTGATATGAAAGATAAGCTTGACCCTTATTTACAGCCCCTTTACGACGCTTTGCACGATATGATACCACCAAAACGCCTGGCCGATTATATGGAAGATAATATTATTCAGATTGCTCCTTTGGCTTTTATGCGGGGCAGGACCCTCGATAATGCCTTTGTAATTCTTGATGAGGCCCAGAATGCAACTGTGAACCAGCTTAAGATGTTTCTTACCCGTATGGGGGCAAACTCTAAATTTGTTGTTACCGGAGATTTAACCCAAATTGATTTGCCCAATAGAAGAAACTCAGGGTTAGTGCATTCTCAGCGTATTTTGGGCGGAATTCATGGAATTGCTATTATTAAATTTGAAGTTGCAGATATTGTGCGGCACCAATTGGTGAAGCATATTGTGCAGGCTTATGATAAATTGCAGGAAGAAATGCAAGCCGAAAATTTGGCTGCCAGAATACAAAGAGAAGAGATGAATTCCTTATAAAATTTTGATGTAATGAATACTTTATTAGAAACCCATTTTAAGCTGCCCAAACAAACTGCATTTTACAAAGGAAAAGTGCGCGATGTTTACACTGTGAACAACGAGCTACTCGTTATGGTGGTTAGCGACCGTATTTCTGCTTTCGACAAGGTTTTACCAAAAGGAATTCCATACAAGGGGCAGATTCTGAATCAAATTGCGGCCAAGTTCCTCGATGCAACATCCGACATTGTGCCCAATTGGAAACTAGCTGCTCCCGACCCAAATGTTACTATTGGCATTATGGCTAAACCTTTTGCCGTGGAAATGGTTATTCGCGCCTGTTTAAGTGGCAGCGCATGGCGGGCTTATAAAGCTGGCGACAGAGTTATTTCCGGGGTAAATGTACCTGATGGTATGATAGAACATCAGATGTTCGAAAAACCTATTATTACACCTTCAACAAAAGCGGCCGAAGGCCATGATATTAATATTTCTAAAGCCGAAATTATTGAACAAGGATTGGTTTCGGCTCAGGATTATGCGGTAATAGAAACTTATACCCATAAATTATTTGAGCGAGGCTCTCAAATGGCATCTAAACAGGGGCTCATACTTGTCGATACCAAGTACGAATTTGGAAAGAACGGTGATAAAATTTATTTAATCGACGAAATTCATACCCCTGATTCATCTCGATATTTTATTGCCGATGGCTATCAAGAACGACTTAATTCGGGTGAACCGCAAAAGCAATTATCCAAAGAATTTGTGCGGGAATGGCTAATGGAGCATAATTTTATGGGTTTGGATGGCCAGAAAATTCCTTTTATGCCCGATGAATTTGTAGCCCAAGTATCGGAACGGTATATTGAGTTATTCGAGAAAATTACCGGCGAAAAATTTGTTCCCGCTGACGTGGATAATATTTCACAAAGAGTTGAAAATAATATAATTACTTTTCTTAAATAGTTTTAAATGCTACATGGTGTAAATGTTCAATCTATAGAAAGAACATTTACATCTTATTGAAGAGATTTTCTTCTTTTATGCTTTTAGGATTCTCCGAAAGATAGCATAACAAAAATTACCCTTATTGCACTCGTTTGCGTAAAAAATGCATGTTTATTGTAAAAAAATGTTTAATTATCACAATTTTATATCTTATTTTTGCAAGATAATTCCGACAATTCTTTGAATTTTAATTATATAAAATGAAGAAACTAACCAAAATTGTTGCAACTATTTCCGATAAGAAGGCCGATGTTCCTTTTTTAAAAGAACTTTTTAACTCTGGAATGGACGTTGTGCGCATTAATACGGCGCATTTATCGCCTGAGCAAGCTCGCGGAGTTATTAAAAACGTGCGCGAAGTAAGCGAGAAAATAGCTATTTTAATTGATACCAAAGGTCCCGAGATTAGAACTACTGAATGTGCCGAAAAGCTACACTTTAATATCGGTGATTCGGTAAAGTTTAAAGGTGATAAAGATGCTATTTCTACCAAGGAATGTATTTATGTTAGCTTTAACGATTTTGCTGTGGATGTGCCTGTTGGGGCTTCTATTTTGATAGATGATGGTGAGATTGAGTTTAAAGTGGTAGAGAAGAAAGATGGCTTTTTGCATACTTTGGCCCAAAACGATGGATTTGTGGCTAGTCGAAAAAGTGTAAATGTTCCGTCGGTACATATCAGATTACCCAGTATTAGCCGTCGCGATAGAGAGTTTATCGAAATGTCGATCGAAGAAGATATCGACTTTATTGCCCATTCTTTTGTTCGAAACCGTGATGATGTGGTGGCTATACAAAGTATTTTTGACACCTACAACAGCGAAATTAAGATTATTGCCAAAATCGAAAATCAGCAAGGGGTTGATAATATTGATGAAATTTTGGAGCATGTTTATGGTATTATGATTGCCCGTGGTGATTTAGGTATTGAAATTGCAGCAGAAAGGATTCCTGCTATTCAGAAAAATTTAATAAAAAAATGTATTTCAGGGCGTAAACCTGTTATTGTAGCAACACAGATGCTACATTCCATGATAGAAAATCCGCGACCTACCAGAGCAGAAGTGAGCGATGTGGCAAATGCTATTTACGAAGGTGCAGATGCCATTATGCTTAGCGGCGAAACTGCTAATGGGGCATATCCGGTTGAAGCTGTGAAAACAATGACCAAAATTGCAAGGGAAGTTGAAAAAATTAAAAAGGAGTTTATTGAATTGCCCAACGAAAAAAGGGATATTACCGTGCCAGTTTATCTTGCCAAGTCTGCCGTAAAGGCTACCATGAGGTTAAACGCAAAAGGTATTATTGCAGATAGTATTCAAGGCTCTACAATTAGAAATCTGGCTGCTTACAGAGGAAAACGTCCTGTATATGCAATGTGTTACAATAAACGACTAATGAGAGAGTTAGCTCTTTCTTACGGTGTAAAGCCTTATTTTATGGAGCAAAATAAATCTACAGACGAATTTCTGTCTACAGCTGTGCAAGTTCTTGAAAAAGAAGAAGAAATTAAAGACAACGATACCATGGCTGTGGTTGCCGGAAATTTTGGACCCGGAACGGGGGCTAGTTTCCTCGAAATTGGTTCTGCCGGAGATTTAAAAATGAGATTATAACATTTGCTGTATCTAATTTAAAAGACTGTTTAACTTATAAATGGTCTTTTTTTGTTTTTATAAATGCCGTTCAGGTAAACATAAGCTCCCAAAATTTGATTCTTTGAAGTTTGGAAAAATGAATTATTTTTGAAAATCTCTTGCTTATTTTAAGGGCAAATGAAAAGCTGCTTGTATATTAAAATAGGATAAGCTCAATTTGAAATTTATAAGTTAAATAAAATGAAAAAGAAAAAAATTCCTCACACCTACGTTATTGTATTTAGCATTATTGTTTTTTCGGCTATGCTTACTTGGTTTATTCCGGGTGGGCAATTTCAACGCGAAAAAGTACTGGTAAACGGAGTTGAACGAGAAGTTATTGTTAATGAATCTTTTACATATACCGACAATAATCCGCAAACTTGGCAAATTTTTTCGGCTATGTTCGACGGATTTGTAAATACTTCTAACATCATTGCCTTTATTTTACTTATTGGGGGCGCTTTTTGGATAATGAACGAGAGTAAGGCCATAGATGTGGGCATTTTATCTTTTCTGAAAAGTGCCAAAAAACTTGAACATAACGCTGTTTTTAAGAAAATAGGTGTCGATAATTTTATTTTCGTGCTTATTATGATGCTTTTTAGCGTTTTTGGTGCTGTTTTTGGCATGAGCGAAGAAACAATTGCTTTTACCATTATTTTTGTGCCTCTGGCAATTAGCATGGGATACGATTCTATTGTAGGCGTTTCTTTGGTGTTTGTTGCTGCCGGACTTGGTTTTGCCGGCGCTATCCTTAATCCTTTTACTATTGGTATAGCTCAGGGTTTGTCGGATATCCCATTGTTTACAGGTATCGAATTTAGGATGCTAGCCTGGGTATTTATTAATTTAGCCGGATTTTCGTACATTTTACTTTATGCCAAAAAAATTAAAAATGACCCCAAAAAATCCCTCGTTTATGACGATGATCAATATTGGCGCGATAGAAATAAATCGGATAACTTACAAGATTTAGATTATTATACCCCAAAACATGCTTGGTGGGTTTTTGCATTTTTGAGTGCAGTTCTTATGTATTATTCTTTTACCGAAACAATTTCCACTTTAAAAATTGGTCAATCAGAATTTATGATTCCGATTATTCCGGTAGTTGCAGGGTTATTCATCATCAGCAGTTTTTTTAGTTTACGCAAATCTGTCCATTTTTTTATTCTGATTTTGCTGATGCTAACCATTGCATTCCTGATTATTGGTGTAATGGGATACGATTGGTATGTAATGGAAATTGCCACCATTTTTCTGGCGATGGGAATTTTTTCGGGCATTGCTATCGGAAAGTCGGCAAATAGTATCACCGACTTGTTTTTGGCCGGAGCAAAAGATATTATGTCGGCTGCGCTTATTGTGGGTTTGGCAGGAGGGATAATTCAAGTTTTACGCGAAGGTCAAATAATCGACACGCTACTTTACTATATAGCTTCTTCGATGAAAGATATGGGGGCTATTGCTTCTGTGGAAATGATGTATGTTTTTCAAACAATGCTTAATATTATTATTCCGAGTGGTTCGGGTAAGGCCGCATTAACTATGCCAATAATGTCACAGTTTTCCGATTTAATTGGCATTTCGCGACAGGCTACAGTTATGGCTTTTCAGTTTGGCGATGGCTTTACAAACATGATTACTCCTACTTCGGGCGTTTTGGTGGGCGTTTTGGGCGTGGCCAAAATACCTTATGAAAAATGGGTGCGTTGGATTTTCCCACTTATGCTTATTTTGATTATGATTGGTGCTTTACTGCTCATTCCTACAGTTACCTTGAAACTTAACGGGTTTTAAAAATTAAATAATTATTGTATGAATATAATCATATTTTTGAATTTTTAAATGGATTAATGATTACTTTTGCGCCGCAAATATCAATATAATGAATAAACGAGAAATTGTTCTTATCAACTTTAGCGGTGGAGATAAACCTGGTTTAACTTCATCATTAACTGCTATTTTAGCCCAACATGGGGTCAATATACTCGATATCGGTCAGGCCGTTATTCACGACAATCTATCTTTAGGAATTTTGGTGGAACTAAATCATCAGAAGCAAGATTCACCGGTTTTAAAAGATTTGCTATTTGCCGCTTATGAGATGAATCTTAGCGTTAAATTTTCTCCTATTAATCCAGACGATTATCAGCATTGGGTTAGTCAGCAGGGTAAAGACAGGTTTATTATTACCATTATTGCTCGCAAGATTACTGCACAACAATTATCGCTTGTAACCGATGAGATATATGAGCAAGGGCTTAATATTGAGAAAATTAATCGGCTTACTGGTCGCGTTCCGCTTGAAAATACGGCCAATACAACCAAATCGAGTGTCGAGTTTTCGGTGAGGGGCAATCTCAAAGAAACGCGGAAAATGCGTAGTAAATTTATGGAGATAGCGCATGAAACTGGCTGCGATATTGCTTTTCAGCAGGATAATATTTATCGCCGAAGCAGAAGATTGGTATGTTTTGATATGGATAGTACCCTTATTCAAACCGAAGTGATTGTAGAGCTTGCCAAAAGAGCCGGAGTCGGCGATGAAGTGCATCGTATTACTGAGTCGGCCATGCGTGGAGAGATTGATTTCAACGAAAGTTTTATTCAGCGGGTGGCACTGTTAGAAGGTTTGGATGTGGCTGTTATGCAAGAAATTGCAGATACTTTGCCAATTACCGAAGGTGCCGAAAGACTATTTCGGAATTTGAGAAAATACGGTTTTAAAACGGCAATTCTATCCGGTGGATTTAACTATTTTGGTAGGCATTTGCAGCATAAATTAGGCATTGATTATGTTTTTGCAAACGAGCTCGAAATTGTAGACGGGAAACTTACAGGTCGTCATTTGGGTGATATTGTTAATGGTGAAATGAAAGCCGAATGGTTACGTAAAATAGCTTTTAAAGAAGATATACATTTAGAGCAAACGGTTGCAGTTGGTGATGGTGCAAACGATTTGCCCATGATCAACATTGCCGGATTGGGTATTGCTTTTCATGCCAAACCTAAGGTGAAAGAAAATGCCCAACAGGCTATTAGCACAATTGGTTTGGATGCAGTTCTTTACCTGATGGGTTTTCGGGACAGAGAAATTGAATAGTTTATCTGTTTTTTGCCCCGGTATAATACAGAAGTAAAGATTTTAATTGCTCGGCTTGTTGCATCAATTCCTCGGCACTTGCGGCAAGTTGCTCCGAAGCTGCAGAGTTGGCGTTGGTGGTATTATTGAGCTGTTGCAGGGAGTCGTTAAACTCGCTTAGTTTGGTTTGCTGCTCAATGCTTGAGATGGTTATCCTTTCTACCAATTGTGAACTTTTTTCAATTTTTCCGAGGGTATTTTCTAAGCTGTTTTTAGCGTTTTGCGATAATCTTATTCCGTCTTGTGTCAATTTCGAAATTTCTTGTGCAGAGATACTACTTCTGTCTGCTAGTTTTCTGATTTCTTCTGCTACTACCTGAAATCCTAAGCCTGCTTCGCCTGCTCTAACTGCCTCTATACTGGCGTTGATGGCTAAAATATCTGTTTTTTTTGCGATATTTTCTATGAACATAATTTTTTGCATTACCGCAGCAGATGCGTCAAGCGTGGTTTTGAATAAGTCTGAATTTTCCAGTAATTCTGATGTCGCAGATTTGGTTATTTGGTTGGTTTCTTTAGCATTTTTGGCGTTTAGCTCACTTATTTCCAATATGTGCTCCATTGTCGAAGAGATTTCTTCGATTGTAGCTGCTTGTTCGTAGCTCGATTCCGACATTTTGGCCGCCATGTGCGACAATTCTCCACTCGCTCCTGTTACTTCAAGGGCTATACTTTTTACCGATTGAATTAATTTGCGAGAGCTGTCTAATATTTCGAAAGTGGCTTTTACTAATTCGCCTATTTCATCTTGTCTTTCTATTTTGTATGCAGTAGTTGTTAAATCCTGTCTCTTACGCAGATTTTGTGCAACTTCTAAAATGGGCTTACTAATGCTGTTTTTTGATATTCTGATGATAATGAAGATAATTACGCCCAAAGCAAGCATCATAATAAGGGCTAAAAATAGCTCCATTCTAAATGCATTCTTGTTTAAATCACTTATATTTAGCTGGTAAACAATGTAGCCAATTTTTGTATTGGAATAGTCGAGCAAAGGGAAAATGTGGTAATATAGATTATTGTGCTCTACTTTTTTGTATTCTTCGTTGGATAATAAAAAAAACTCAGAACTAATGTTTTGAATATTAATGTCTTTTGATGAAGCAGTATAAAAAACAAAATCACTATTCGCAATTTCTTTTTTCAGGCTATCGTATTCAAATTCTTTGAATTGAATATTGGCATAATCTTTATGCAAAAAAACCGAGAAATTTTCTTCTTTTAATTCTTTGATGGTTTTAACTATATCCGAAATAGGAAAAAAGGTTTCTACTGTACCTATAAATGTACTGTCTGCATTAAATAGCGGCAGAATTCCTCTGTTTACAACTCCGCTTCTCCCTGTTTCTATTCCCGAAACCTGACTAAGTGTTTCGTGTACTTTCTTTATGGATTGCCTAAACGTTAAATCGTCGCCTTTGGTTTTTGTCCAGGTACGATAAAATGAACGAAAATCGTGGGTATGAAAATGCACCCGAATATCCTTTTGGGTGGTTGTTTTAATAAACTGATGCATATTCTGGAAGTTTTTTTCCAGGGATAGCGACGAATTGATTATATCTCCGGTTTCGCGGTATTCGTTAAAGGCCATTTTTACTTTATTGTCTGATGCCACTACCGAGCAAATTATCAAAGCTTGCTGGCTCTCTCGCTTTATTGTTTTTTTAAATCTGATTTCGGCCATATTACCTATGACCTCGATATATGCCTTTTTTGATGTATTTAATATGTTGATTATCAATAAAAACAAGGAAATAGTAAGCACTATAACAATTGCAGTTATCGGAATGGCCAAGCTTGCCCACAGATTTTTTTTCATAAATTCCTTTTTGGCTGTGATGAATTAGATAATTCTTTTTTTCTGGCGAAATACTAAAAAAAGATATTTTCTAATTTTTCAATACAAAGATACAAAAAAAACATATTAAATAATAATGGTAATATTGTTTCTTTCGCTAAAAATAAGGAATTAAGTGGCGAATATTTATATTTTTCAGGACAAATTCCACCGGTTTTATGTTCCATTATCTCCGGTGGAATTTTTGAGATTTTATTCTAGGCCGTTTTTGTCAATCAAATATATCAATGCAGCCATACCTGCGGCTCCTAGCTGCATCTCACGTTGGTTAACCATTTCGAAAACATCGTTTGGCGCATGATGCAAATCAAAATAGCCTTGCGAATTAACTATTAATCCGCCCAAGGCAATACTATAACCTTTTAATGGATCAACATCTACGCCAGAACCGCCTTTTCGAATGGAATAAATTCCCCATGGAATAAAAAAATCTTGCCAGGATTGAATTTTACTTAAAATTTGGTCTGATGCATCAATACTGAAACCTAATGGTAAAGTGCCTCCACCATCAGATTCTATTGCAAAAAGGTGCTTTTCATTATTGCGTTTTGCTTGTTCGGCATAGCTTGCTCCGCCACGCTGCATTATTTCTTCGTCCATAAACAAAACTGCTCTGATGGTGTTTTTAGGTTTTATTTTTAGTTCCTTGAATAGGCGCAAAACCTCAATGCTTTGTACCACGCCTGTACCATCGTCGTGTGCGCCCTCACCCAAATCCCATGAATCCAGATGGCCTCCCACTGTGATATAGTTGTTTGGATTTTCGCTTCCTTGAATTTCGGCAATCACATTATACGATTTAACGTCGGCTCTTTGCTTACATGTAGTTCTGATGTAAACTTTTAATCCGGGTTCAGCTTTGAGCTGTTGGCTAAGTATATCAGCATCGTTGGTACTAATGGCAATGGCCGGAATTTTGGGGATGCCCTCTTTATAGCGCATTACTCCGGTGTGCGGATAAAAATCTTTGCCGGTTCCTACTGAGCGAACAATTGTAGCAATTGCCCCGTGTTTTGCGGCTTCCACAGCTCCCCAGGTGCGTTGTTCTACTGCACCGCCATAAGCTGCTCCGGTTTGATAGTGGGTGGTAAAAGCTGGTCGGTTGAAAAACACGATTTTGCCTTTAACATTTTTTTCTCCTAGTTTGGCTAATTCTTCAAATGATTTTACTTCTATTATCTCTGCTGAAATACCTTTTATGCCAGTTTCAACAGACAGGCCTAATGCTGCGGCATGCATCTCGGTGGTGCCAAATTGCGACGAGATTATTCGGGCTACCTCTTTTTCGCCTCTAATCCAGTTTGGTACTGTGGTCTCTTGCAAATAAACGGTATCAAAACCCATGTTTTGTAACTCCTGAAAGAAATATTCTACAGCCGCTGCTGCCTGTGGCGAACCAGTTAGGCGAGGACCAATATTCTTGCATAAATAGCGCAATTGCTCGTAGGCTGTATAATCGGTTACAGCGTTTTCAAAAATCGAATTTATTGTTTCCTTGTCGGTTTGTGCATTTATCGGGAAAATAAAGGCAAAGATAAGAAGGTATAAGCTTAGGCTTAACTTTTTCATGAATTTCAAAGATTTTAAATTTTACAAAAACAAATGTAAATCTAATTTTCCATGCTAAGAAAAACTTTAGATATCAAAATAAAAAGATATTTATTTTGATTGGTATATTTTAAGATTCTATCAAACTGCGAATCACAATAGAAGCGATGAATAATCCGAAAAGCGCAGGCATATACGAAATGGTACCTACGTTTGATTTTTTATTTTCGCTCTCTTGCAAAATAACACTGTTTTCGTCTACTTTTTCGGATGAAAATACTACCTGAAAACCTTTGTAAATGCCCATTTTATGCAGTCTTTTGCGCAGCATTCGGGCTAAATTATCGTTATACGATTTAGAAATATCGGCAATTTTAATTTGGGTAGGATCTAAGCGTCCGCCTGCGCCCATAGAGCTTACCACGGGCAAATTTCTGTCGAGTGCATGCTTTATCAAATAGATTTTTGGTGTAAGGGTATCAATGGCATCTATTACATAATCAAATCCTTGGTTTAAAAGCTCTATCATGGCTTCATCGCGCAAAAATTGGTCAAGGCCAATAATTTCAAGTTCCGGATTTATATCCAGTAAACGACTTTTCATTACATCCACTTTTCTTTGCCCTACCGTAGAGCATAGCGCCAAAAGTTGTCTGTTTCGGTTTGTGTTGTCTACCGCATCGCCGTCTACAATACTTAGTTTGCCAACGCCTGCTCTTGCAAGCATCTCGGCAGCTGCCGAACCAACTCCTCCAAGCCCCACAATAAGTACGTGCTTGTTTTTAAGCTTTTCAAGCTTTTCATTTCCCAAAAGTAAATCTGTTCGCTCCTGCCAGTTTTTCATAAATGTAGATTAAATACCCGATTGAAATTATATAAAATCTGCCTTTGCCATTCGTGTTCGCTGATATTACTTATTTTTTCGGCTTGCAAATATATTTCTTTTATGTGGATAGGAAATTCATCTGTTTCAAAAAAAATACGGTCGCGCGGCTGAAATACGAAATTTTTGGCTGCTTTTGTATTGGTATTCAGTAGGTATTGCCCAAAAGAAAAATAACTGTTATAGGGGAAAAACATGGATGCCGTTTGACTGTTTCCGTTAAAAGCATGCAAAATGAGCGGTATTTCGGGATGCATTTTTTTGAGCATTGCGGCAAGTTCATCGTAACACTTAACACAATGAAAAATAATCGGTTTCTCATATTCCATGGCCAATTTTAATTGCACTTCTAATGCCAGCAACTGAAATTCTTTATTGACGGAAATTGTATGGTCTAAGCCAATTTCTCCAATAGCTAGGCAGTTTTGGTTTTTCAATGCTTGTTTTAGATTTTCTGTTTGGGCATGGTAATTTTTTGTGGCATGCCAGGGATGTAATCCAACCGAAAAATATTGGCCGGAAGGAATAGTTGTATCCAGATATTCCTGTATATCAATATTTTTTATGCTGACTGATTCTTCCGAAAATTGATGTGTGTGTATATCAATATACATGATGAATGTTTTTTTGCAAAAATGTTTACCTTTCGACGGAAATCTAAAAAATATTCAACAATGAAAAAAATAAAGTTTATAGTTATTTTGATATTGTTTCTACCGCTACTTTCCTGTGCCCAGCAGAAATTTATGTTAGAGGATTTTGTCAAAAGTCCGCGTTTTTCTGCTCGTTCGGTATACGGTTTGCGCAGTATGAAAGATGGGGAACATTATTCTACGATTAATTTTCAATCGCAAAAAATCGAAAAATTTGCCTACAAAACTTGGCAACTGGTTGAAACAATATTGGATTTTGCTCAAATAAATCTCGAAGTTTCAGATTATCAGTTTTCTGCCGATGAGTCTAAGATTTTGCTCGAAACAAATGTGCGCGAAATTTACAGACGTTCGTTTCTGGCTGATTATTATGTTTACGATTTAAAATCTAAGAAGCTCGAAAAACTAACGGATGTTGGTTCGGAGCGACTGGCTTCTTTTTCGCCGGATGCACAAAACGTGGCTTTTATGGTCGATAATAATCTGTTTTACAAAAATTTGACCAGCGAAAAAATTGTTCAAATAAGTGTAGATGGTAAACAAAACGAAATTATTAATGGCGCTCCTGATTGGGTTTACGAGGAAGAATTTGGCTATAATCAGGCTTTTGCTTGGTCGCCTGATGGCAAAAAATTAGCTTATTGCAAATTCGACGAACGAAATGTGCACGAATATGGTATGGATGTATTTGCAGGTGCTGCTCCACGATATACCGAATATGAAACCTACCCGGGGAGATATGTTTGGAAATACCCGAAAGCCGGCGAAAATAATTCGCTGGTGAGTGTACATATTTTTATGCTGCTAAATAGCACTACTGTGAAAGCTGATGTGGGTAAAGAAACCGACCAATATATTCCGCGCATCAAATGGACAAATAACCCCGATCAGTTACTTATTTATCGCTTAAACAGATTGCAAAATCACCTCGAGTTTTTGGCTGCCGATGCCAAAACCGGGCAAACAAAACTTATATATACCGATAAAAATCAATATTATGTTGATGATGCTGATTTTGATAAACTTGAGTTTGTTGAAAATGGCTTTATTGTAATGAGTGAACGAGATGGTTGGTCGCATTTGTATTACATGGATATGGATGGAAAGGTATTGGCAAATCTTAGCCCCGGAAATTTTGATGTAACCGATTATTTGGGCTATGACGCAAAAAATAAACTCGTTTATTATCAGGCAGCTGTCGAAAGCCCAATGGAGCGCGAAGTGTATGCCGTTAGCATAAAGGGAGGAAAAGTAAAAAAATTAAGCACACTGAAAGGTACGAATAACGCTTCATTTAGTAGCTCATTTCAATATTTTATCAATGATTTTTCAAGTGTGAGCATTCCTCCTTTGGTTACTTTGCATGATGCCAATGGTAAGCAAATTAGAATATTGGAAGATAACCAAATGCTGAAAGATCGTTTGAAACAATATCATTTTCAAAATAAAGAGTTTATTAAGATTCCGGTTGAAAATGGAATAGAACTCAATGCATGGATATTGAAACCGGCCAATTTTGATGCATCCAAAAAATATCCGCTAATGATAACCCAATATAGCGGTCCTAATTCGCAGCAAGTGCTTAATAGATGGAGCATGGGATGGGAATATTTGTTGGCGCAGGATAGTATCTTGGTCGTTTCTGTAGACCCCAGAGGAACAGGGGCAAGGGGTGAAGCTTTTCGAAAGGCAACTTATAAACAATTAGGTAAATACGAATCAGACGATATGGTTGCAGCGGCAAGATATTTGGCCGGTTTGAATTTTGTGAACGCTAAGAAAATGGCTATTTGGGGCTGGAGTTATGGTGGTTTTATGACTTTGCTGGCCATGTCGAAGGGCGATGGTGTTTTTTCTGCCGGAATTTCTGTGGCTCCTGTTACCAACTGGCGATTTTACGATAATATTTACACAGAGCGTTTTATGCGTACCCCACTGGAGAATGCTGCTGGATACGATGAAAATTCGCCAATTAATATGATAAATAACTTGCAAGGAAATTTGTTTCTCATTCATGGTTTGGCCGACGATAATGTGCATTTTCAAAATTCGGCAGAGTATATTGCCGCCGCTATAGAGGCCGACAAACACCTTCAGGTGATGATTTATCCAAATAAAAATCATGGTATTTACGGCGGAAATACACGTTGGTATTTATATACTCAAATGTATCGGTTTCTGTTGAACGAATTAAAATAATTACAATGTATGTATTTAATATAATGTAAATTAAAACACATTTTATTACTTTGGGTTCAATTTAAATAAAACTATTTAGTACAATAACACAAATCGTGTATGAAAGAAAGTTCGGCAATAAACCGAACTTTTTTTGGTTTGAAAGTATGCCATCACAAAAAAAAATTGTAATTTTACCTAAATACAAAAATCTATGACCGAAAAACTTAAAATAATTGTCATCCAACAAAAGAATAAACTAGAAAATAAATTAGAGGAGTATCTTGGCGAACACGTGGTGCGCCTTTCTTTCGATGATGTGGATATTAAACACCTACCGGAAGATACAAATATGATAGCAATCTATTTTAATGATGTCGACCAGAATTTAACCCAATTTTTGCGCGAAATAAAAAGCTCTAAATGGTCTCATATACCACTTATTGCCCTTATGGATAAAATTGAAGAGAGTTTTACAAAGAATATTCTTAAACTTGGGTTTAGTAATTATATTTCTTTAGATACTGAAACTCATGTTATTTGCGAAGATTTGAAATTTTACGTTGAAACGGCTACTCAAAAAGCACGCGTTTTTTCGCGAATATCAGTGGCCATAATAGACGATGATTTTTTACATAATGAGTTAATTAAGCGCTTACTCGAAGCAAATGGAGTTCAAAAAATTCATTTGTATCAAAATCCGGAAGAGTTTTTGGCAAAATCTGTTGAATTTGATATTTTTTTGGTCGATCTGGTATTGAAAAAATCTAACGGAATTCAACTAATAAAAAAAATATCCGATGCCTTTCCGGCTTCGCTTATTTTTATCATGTCTTCGCTTTCCGAAGATAAAATTGTGGCAACTGCTTACGATGCCGGAGCCGACGATTTTATCTTTAAACCTATTAAACCATCGGTGTTTTTATCGAAAATTTTTGCAAGGATACGGAAAAAGAATGCTCAACAATACATAAATAAATAAACCTTAAACTATGAAATTGTCGAAAGAAATAACATCAATCCTGGAGCGGTCCGACGATTTTTTTACTAAAACGAGTAAATTAATTGCTGCAGGTTTGGGGCATTTGGCTGTTTCGCCGCTTTATTTGTCTATTTATCACGCAATTAGTGCTTTAGCCTATAAGAATGGATCTGTGGCATCTTCCGATGAAGAGTTAATGCGGTGGTTTCAGGATTTTAATGCAGAAAAGCAATTTTGTAATTCTCAGTTGCCCTCTTTTTTTAGAAAATTGTATATCGAAAAGCAAAATCTTGAATACAAAAAAGATTATTCTGTATCGGACGAAAAAATAATGCTCTGGTTTGAAGAGGTGCTGAAGTACAGAAACGAAATTATTGCTGAAGTTAAGAAAATACCCGATTTTAGTCCACAAGTTGTGCTCTACCTAAAGTATTTTATGCTAACAAAAAGTTTATCCGATGAACACGAGAATGCCAAAAATACTTTTATTGAAGAGTTAAAGCACAAAGTAATTGGAAGCAATCCTAAAGTACTTTCTGCATTCAACGAATTAATGGCCAAACCGGATAAACTTGAATTATACGGTGCTTTTAAAATCAGATTCCTTGATTTTTTGGAGGAGAATCCCGAGAGAGTCGACGATTTGCATAGTTTACTCGAAACTTCGCCCGATTTACCCAAATCGGCCGTTGAAGCTATTCCTGCCGAACCTGAGCCCGCAGAAAAAAAGCAACACGATGTAATACAAATGCAAACAGAAAAGTCCCTTGAAGAGCATCCCATTATTGTACCTTGGGATTTTACCAAAATATCGGAGTATGCGCTTGAATATGCCGTTAACTTTGCACATTTGGCCAAGGGTAAAATTTATTTGCTGCATGTGGTAAAAAAAGATACCGATTTGGTTGGGATTGAACCCAAATTAAAAGCCGAAATTCAGCGAATTAAGCGAGATCATCAGGTGGAAGCTTTCCCAGTAATTCGCACAGGATCTATTTTTAGCATTATTACCGATTTTGCCGAAGAGATTAAAGCCAAGCTCGTAATTATGGGGACGCACGGAAAGCAAGGCATGCAAAAGCTTACCGGAAGTAATGCATTGAAAGTTATGCTGAACACAAAAGTTCCTTTCATTATTGTGCAAAAACCTCCACAAAGAAACGAAATTAAAAATGTGGTTTTTCCGGTGGATTATCGAACGGAGATTAAGCAAAAAGTGAATCAGGCAAGGTATCTGAATAAGTACTACGATTTGAAATTTTATATCTCGAAACCTGAAGTTATCAAAATTGAAAATATTCGCAAAAAAACACTCAACAATCTGCACTTTATGCGCATGTTTTTTGTGCAACATGGTATAGACCACGAAATTGTGGATGTGAAAAATACCAAAGACTGGTCGGAAGCTACCCTTAAACTGGCATCGGAATTAAATGCCGATTTGATTATTATTGTGCTTACAAAAGAACTGGGACTTCCGGATATGCTTTTTGGTGCCGAAGAAGAAAAAATTATTATGAATCCCGAAGGTATTCCGGTAATGTGCATTAATCCGCCTCCTGCCAAAAACTGGACTTTTAATAGTGGGTTTGGTTGATTTTTTTTATTCGCAGCAATAGCTGCGAGCGCCTGAAAAATGGATATATAGCCATCAAGAGCACAGCCTTTCTTGATGGCTTTTTTTGTTTAGATTGTTTAGATTGTTTAGATTGTTTAGATTGTTTAGATTGTTTAGATTGTTTAGATTGTTTAGATTGTTTAGATTGTTTAGATTGTTTAGATTGTTTAGATTGTTTAGATTGTTTAGATTGTTTAGATTGTTTAGATTGTTTAGATTGTTTAGATTGTTTAGATTGTTTAGATTGTTTAGATTGTTTAGATTGTTTAGATTGTTTAGATTGTTTAGATTGTAACATATTAAATCACTAAATAAACTAAAAACTAAAAGTAAGGTTAAAAAGGCCGGAATACGAGATTTTCCGACCTTTGAACTTGCATACGAAAAAAAAACTACGATTCTAAATTAAATTTATCTTGAATAAGGCTTAATTGCGATTGTAATTTCGAAATCTGGCCAATAATATCATTCTGTGGAATTTGGGGTGAGGGAATTTCGGGACTGATGTAGTTTACAAATCGCCAAATTTCTCTTATTTCTCCAACATTCATTTCGTAAGGTTTGTAAATGGGGTTTAGCGAATGTAACTTAAAGCTTCTTTTTTCTTCGAGCAAATTTTCGACTATCTTAAAAACCAAACCATCGTTATAAGTAAGTAGAATACATGGTGTGTTGGTTTTTAACCGCTGCCAGTCGAGCACAAATTCGCCGGTAACATAAGCTCCCTGCGGGATGGGCAACATTGAATCGCCACTAATTTGAAAACTACGGTATTTTTTTTCTTTTTCCAGAAACGGGAGTTGGAAAACCGGTAGTTCGCGAATATACTCAGGGTCGGCAAAACCATTGGTATACCCGGCTTTGGCTTTTTCGGGCACAAGTTCTATGTTTTCTTTGTTTTTGGCATCTACCGTAGTAGCGAGTATACGCACTTTGCTTCCGCTTACATATACATCGAACCCACGCTCTATTTCGGAGAGTAAGCTTTCCGAAAGGCTCGATAAATCTACTTTTACAAGCGTATCTATAGATATTTTGAAATATTCGGAAAAGGCCACCAAAATTTTCATTCCAGGCTCTGCCACATCGTTTTCGTAGCCGCTGAGTGTTGGCCTTTTAATGCTAATTGCATGAGATACATCGTCTTGTGTTCTTCCGCGGCGTTTACGAAGCAATTTGATATTTTTTCCAAAAAACATAAAAATAATTTTTTTGTTTTTATTATTTTGATTAATTTATAATCGAAATTTTGATTAAAAACTAATCAAAGATAGGCAAAAAATTTTAAATACAAAATTATCAGAAAAAAAAATAATGTTTTTTTTCTGATAATGATAAATAAGGAGGGTGGAACATGGACAGGGCAATTTTACATTTAGATTTAGACACTTTTTTTGTGTCGGTGGAGCGGCTTATTGATAGCCGTTTGGTTGGCAAACCTGTTATTGTGGGCGGATTATCCGACAGAGGTGTTGTTTCTAGTTGCAGCTACGAGGCACGCAAATTTGGCGTGCATTCGGCCATGCCTATTCGTATGGCCAAACAATTATGTCCTCAGGCCATTTTTCGACGCGGAAATATGGATGAGTACAGCAAATTTTCGCACATGGTTACCGATATTATTGCCGATTCGGTGCCTTTGTACGAGAAAGCATCAATAGACGAACATTATGTTGATTTAAGCGGCATGGAACGCTTTTTTGGCACCGAAAAACTCGCACATCAAATGCGTTTGCGCATTATTAAGGAAACCGGTTTACCTATTTCTTTCGGATTATCGGTAAACAAAACCGTATCCAAAATTGCTACAGGCGAGGCCAAGCCCAATGGCGAAAAGGTGGTTTTTGTTAACGAATTAAATGCGTTTTTAGGGCATTTATCTATTCAGAAAATTCCAGGCATTGGTTTAAAAACCTATCGTTTGCTGCGCACCATGGGTGTAGAAAATATTTCGCATCTGGCGCAGATTCCGCCGGAGATGCTGATGGGTATTTTGGGCAAAAACGGACTCACGCTCTGGAAAAAAGCCAATGGTATTGACCCTACACCTGTGAAAGCTTATACCGAGCAAAAGAGTATGAGCTCCGAGCGTACTTTTGAACACGATACATCCGATTTGTTGTATCTCAGGCAAACCATTATTCGTCTGGTAGAAAAACTGGCTTTTGAAATGAGATCTAAAAACAAGCTCTGTTCCATAATTTCGGTAAAAATCAGGTATGCCGATTTTAATACTTTTAGTTCGCAAAAAAACATTGCTTACACATCTATCGATGCCGTTTTGATAGAATATGCACTCGAATTATTTCACAAACTCTATTCCCGAAGGATAATGCTTCGTTTGGTTGGAATTAAATTCAGCGGTTTGGTTTATGGTGCTCAACAGCTTAGTTTGTTCGACGACAGCGCCAAACAAATGAGCCTGATTCTGGCAATGGACAAAATGCGACAACGTTTTGGCGCACATGCAGTGGGCAGAGCTATCAGCTTTTGGTATAAAAATCAGCCCGATAATAAAGATATTCAACAGAATTTTTTAATTGATTAAAATTTTTACACTATGCTTTTAAATTTTTTGAGTCTTAGAACACAAGCCGATGTTAACGAAATTATTTTTATCGAAAATATATTGCGTAATGCACGATATGCCATTTGGATGAAAAATATTTGGTTTACCGATTCTGCATTAAATCGTGTGGTGTTGGAAAAAATGAAACAAGGGTTGAGTGTGCACATCATTCTAAGCGAAGATTTTATAGAAGAATATTCCGATTATTTACATTTTGATGAATTTATTTATGCTGGTGGCGAATTATTTGTTCTGCCTTCGAAAATAAATCGTAATATAAAAAACAGCCGTTTTATTTTATTAGACAACGAACAGATGATTTATCATAGCTACAATTCTGCTGCGTTTAGTAATTTTGGCGAGCGCAAATCCGTAACCGCAACAAACCTTTGTTTAAAGGCTTATACCGATTATTTTTTAAAATTGGAGAGATATTCACAAAACATCTATCGCCTCTGATATTATTATTGTACTGTTTATTAGGGATTCATCATGGGCTTGGATGAGAAATAAATTAGATGCTGAATCCCACTTCTTTTATCGGATAGTATATGTCTAAATAACTTAAAATAATGCAATTATTTTCATATTTTTAATAAAATTATATATAGTTTTTGTAAAAATTAAAATTTGTGAATAAAGGTTAATATCTAATTTATATTGACATAATATAGCGCAGATATATTTGCCTAAATTTCATTAAATCATTCATCATGAAAAAAATTGCACTATTTCTGTTGTTTATTATTTTTACACAAGTGTCTATGGCACAAAAAGCGTTTGTAAAGGGAAAAATTGTGGACGACCAGAATCAACCTTTGCCGGGTGCGAATGTTTCTATTTCAGAAACAAATCAAGGAACCTTTAGCTCGCTCAATGGTGAGTTTTATTTATCTGGGATCGAAGCCGGAAATTATACACTCGAAATCAGTTATATTGGATTTAACAAAGCCAGCAAAAAAGTTGACTTGCAGTCGGGCGCTACCCTATTAGTTAATTTTGAACTTACTCCGGGGCTGGAGATTGGCGAAGTAGTTGTAAACAGTCGTTTGGTTGGCGAAGCAAAATCAATTAATAATCAAAAAAATGCTTTAAACATTACCAACATGATTAGTTTTGAGCAATTGGAACGCTTTCCTGATGCAAATATTGGCGATGCACTAAAACGCTTACCAGGCGTAAATGTACAGTACGACCAAGGTGAAGCCCGATTTGGAAATGTGCGCGGAACAAGTCCCGAATTAAACTCTATAACCATTAATGGCGAAAGAATTCCATCGGCCGAAGCCGAAGTAAGGGTTGTTCAGCTCGATTTGGTGCCATCGGATATGATTCAATCGGTAGAATTTAATAAAGCTGTAACCCCCGATATGGATGCTGATGCCATCGGTGGTTCCATTAATTTAACCACCAAATCGGCTCCTTATAAAAAAGAACTTAAAGGCGATTTTAGCTCCGGTTGGAATTTTGTGGCCAACAAACCATCTTTTAAAGGCTCCCTTACCTACAGCAATAGATTTGCTGCCAATAAACTGGGTTTGGTACTCAGTGCTTCGGGCTACGATAATTTTTTAGGCTCTGATAATATCGAAGCCTTGTGGAATTACAGCGACGATAATAATAAAGATGGTTCTGCTTTTTTGGAAGAATTTCAGGTAAGACAATACTATATCGAAAGACTAAGACAGAGCTATTCTGCCTCTGTGGATTATCAGATTAACGAAAACCACTCTATCTACCTGAAAAGTATTTACAACTGGAGAAACGACTGGGAAAATCGTTATAGGTTTGAAATTACTGATATTGAAGCTAATGGTGATGGTACTTATAATTCTGAAGTTCGCCGTCAGCTAAAATTTGGCGTTGGCGACAATAAATTTGCCCGATTGGAAGACCAAAAAATGATGAACTTTTCGCTCGGTGGCGACCACAGTTTTGGGATAATCGTAGTGGATTGGGCTGCTTCTTATTCAAAAGCGAACGAAGAAAGACCCAACGAACGTTATTTGAAATACCGCATTAAAGATGTAACCATTAATCAGGATATAAGCACCATGGAAACCCCCAGCATTAGCTATCCTGCCAATGCTGCCGATTATATTAATATGACTTCGGCATACGAATTCGACAAACTTACCGAAGAGTATCAATATACCGAAGAAGTTGATCAAAATTTTAGACTCAACTTTGAATTACCGTTTTCTTCATCATCCTTATCCAACAAACTAAAATTTGGAGCACGATATAAAGGAAAATCTAAAATGCGCGATAATTGGCTAAAAGAATTTAGCCCGGTAGACGAAGACGTATTTAATGCATTGGCTCTTGCTAATTTAACCGATATTAGCAAAGAAAATTTCATGCCAGGAGATTACATCGCCGGCAGCTTTATTAAGCCTGAGATTAGCGATTTAATAGATTTAAACGACGAAACACAGTTCGAAGCAGAAGAAGATATTAGCGAAAATGCAGGCGATTTCTCGGCTAGCGAAGCTGTGATTGCTGCATATTTAATGTATACTCATCATTTTGGCGAAAAATTTACTGTATTGGCAGGTGTTAGAGCCGAACAAACCATGCTCGAGTATCAAGGACGTATTTTCGATATTCCTAGCGGAGATGAAGAAGATTTAGGTGCGGAGCCAAGTATTAAAAATTCTGATAAAATCAAAGATAATTATCTGAATATTTTACCTTCCTTGCACATAAAATTTGCACCAAATAGTGCATCAAACATTCGTTTTGCTTATACAAACACCATTTCACGGCCTAATTATTACGATTTGGTTCCTTACGAAGAAATTAATCGCGATGATGAAGAAATATTTTTTGGAAATCCTGAATTGCTGCCTACTACAAGTACAAATTTAGATTTAATGTACGAAAATTTCTTTAAAAATATTGGTAGCTTTTCTACTGGCGTTTTCTATAAAGAGTTAAAAAACATTATTGCCTGGGAATATAAATCCGATTTTGAATACAATGGATTTACCTATCAGGATTATCGCAAGCCCGTAAATATTGCCGATGCATCTTTGCTTGGTTTCGAAGCTGCTTTTAGTCGTCGTCTCGATTTCTTGCCATCTTTATTAAAAAATTTAAGCGTTTATTCAAACTATACCTATATTCAATCGGAACTCAAGAATATTGAATTCGAAGGACGCAAGGGTGAAACTTTGGCTATGCCCGGTACTCCAAAACATAACTATAATGTTAGCTTGGCATACGACGATAAAAAACTTGATTTTAGAATTTCTTTCAATCACTCCAGTGCATTCGTTAATGTAAATGATGATGGTGGATTTGGCGAAGAAGCTTTTTTTGATTACTACTACGACAAAGTAAACTACCTCGATTTTAACATCAATTACAAGATTAACAAAAGCTTTAGAGTATTCTTTAATGCCAATAATATGCTTAATCAGCCATTAAGAACATATTTAGGTGCACCCGAAAGAACCATGCAAGCTGAGTATTATGGCGTAAAATTGAATTTTGGTGTGAAGTTCAAAATTTAATTATTCTCAATATAACTCTGTACTCTAATTATTTAATAGGGATGCAATTCTTATATTATCCAATTGAGAGCACAGTTTTTATTTTTTTGCTTAAACTAATTATTTTAATGAAGTTTGGCTGAAATTTGATTATTTATTATAAACTTTAAGTGTATGAATATCAGGATATTGTTATTATTTCTCCTAGTTTTTGCGTTTCAGGCTTGCAAAAACAGCGACAAAAGCGGCGAGAATAAACTAAATACCGAAGCCCGCGAAGATTCTCTAAAATTGGCAAAAGCTATGGCAATGCAGGCCAAGTTTAGCTACAAGTTTAATGCTACTGTTGAAACTGAAGTTGTTAATGCGGGAAAAAACGATGATTCGGCTGATGATCCGGCCATTTGGATTAACGAAAAAAATCCGGAAAAAAGTCTGATTTTGGGAACCAACAAAAAAGAAGGTTTATATGCTTTTGATTTAAGCGGTAGAATAAAAACTATTAGAAAAATTGGTAGAGTTAATAATGTAGATTTGCGCGATCATTTTCAATGGAAAAATACCGAAGTTGTGCTTGTGGCTGCAAGTAACCGCGATTTAAATGCGATTTCTATGTTTTATATTGATAAAGATAGCGCATTTCTTTCCGATACAATTCTCAATATTCCGTCTAAAGTTAACGAGGTTTATGGTATATGCATGTTTCATCAGCCCGAAAAAAACGAATTTTATGTAATTGTTAACGGAAAAGATGGCGGTTTTGAACAGTATTTGATTTTTGTCGAGAACGAACAATTAAACTTTAAACTTACTGCCCAGTTTAAAGTCAATAGTCAGCCCGAAGGAATTGTGGCTGATGATAGTTTAAAAATGTTATACTTAGGAGTGGAAGAGGAAGGTATTTTTAAATTAAACCTCGATTCGATTCAACATAATAATCAGCCGGTGAAAATTGCCCAAACTGACTCAAGTGCAAGTCATATTGCTTATGATATTGAAGGATTAGCTTTGTTTAGTTATTTCGGCCAACGGTATTTAATGGCCTCTGTGCAAGGTAATTTCTCGTATGCAATATACAAATTAGGAAAAAGTGAGCAGTATATTGGTTCGTTTGTAATTACCAACGGTAGTCTCGATGGTGTGGAAGAAACTGATGGACTTGAAGTTGTTAATACAAGCCTTTTGCCTAATTTCCCGGGCGGAATGATTGTTGTTCAAGATGGATTTAATTACGACCAAAACGTTTTACAGGCTCAGAATTTTAAATATCTGCCATTAAATGTGTTAGATGCCATGCTTCTTCAGAAGTAATTGATTTTTAAAAGCGGCAATATTTGCCGCTTTTTTTTGCTATTGCGTTTTGTTTATTTTATTTATTGCTGGGATGAAATAAAAGAAAACTAATTCTTTTTTTGCATTTAATCACCATGGGATAACGTCATTTATATATGGTGTTTTTATCATATCATAACTATACGATGCAAAAATTCCATAACCATTTTTTATATTGGTATATATAGGGCTTTGTTGATCGTAAAGTACATCATCTCTGGTAAATTCGTAGTCTTGAATACTTTTGAAAAATAAGGCCAAATCAGGGCTGATATTGTAAAGTCTAAATTCCAATATTAGCGAATCTTCCCATTCAGGTGTATTTACTTGCTGTTCAAGGTATTTTACTTTTCCATTGAACTCCACATCCTCGTATAGTTCATACGGTGAAAAATATTCGTTAAATGCAGTAAAAAAGTTTTGTAATGTGTCGCCTTTATAAAAAATCAGATAATTTTTTGTGTAGTAATTTACTGTCTCTACCGGATCACGAAAATATATCATTCCATCACAAAACGTTGTTGTATCTAATATAAGAGAATCTATTGATACGGTTGCCGGAATATATTGCTCATTTGATATTACTGATTCAAAATTACTTGCTTCAACTTTTATTTGGTAAGCTACTCCTGTGCGAGCATAAAAATTGCTTGGTGAAGCAAAAAAATCCTTCCCTATCTTCAATAAATTCACAATTGAGTCTTTTCCAATTAAAAGATACGCTTTAACATCTTGTATTGTATTATCTTGGTTTATATTTTCCGGACTTATTGTTTTATTTATTTGAACAAGTACTCCATCATTAATTGATATAAAACCATGAACCACAATTTTGCTTTGTTCTGATGTGATATTCATTTTAATTGGTTTTATAAATTCCATGCAGCCTGTTAAGCTAAATATAACAAACAGTATTATGATGCTTTTCTTTTTCATGATTCACGAATTATATGAATTAATGTAAATTAATTGAATATGAGATTGTTGGGAATATAGAAAATAAGGTTTTTTGATATAGTTTCCCACTGTTCGAGTCGTAAAAAATATATACAGGATTTTGATGTGCATAAACATTAAGTATGCTTAAATTTATTTTATTATCGTATTTTTTCTTTTTTGATTGCCACATTTTTGAAAATGCCACATCTAATCTATGATAAATCGGCAGTCTCACATTATTTATGCCACCATAATTAAAATAACCTTTAAAGAAATAATTATCCTTTGTTGTTGAAAGCGGAATACTCATTGGTGTTCCTGACGCCAGTAAAAAATTGGCATTAAAACTATACTTTTTATTAAAAATGTAATTTAATAGTACAGTTAAATCATGTGGTCGGTCGAAGCGAAAAGGAAAAGTAATGCCGGAATTTAAATTTTTAAAAGTTCTTGTTGAACGTGATAATGCATAATTAATGCTAAGATTATATTTTTTTTGGTTAATATTTGTTGAGAATTCTATTCCGTAACTACGACCAATTCCCCCAGATGTTACTCTTGATTCAATATTATTTTCGTCTATAAATTCATTAATAAATGGTTGATAATAGGTTAAATTGGTCATGTTTTTTATATAGGATTCCAGCGATAGATTTAATATACCAATTTGTCCAAAAAAACCAATACTCGTTTGCCAAGCATGTTCCGGAGGCAAATTTTTTGTAGCTCCGAGCCAAATCTCCGAAATCATTCCATTGATATTTTTTAGTAAAGAATGATGAAATTGATTCATTTTAGAAATACTCCAATTAAATGACCATTTATCAATAAATTTCCATCGAAAAGAAATCCTTGGTTCTATATATTTTTGATTATAATTTGCAGATTTATAAGAAACCAGCCTTATTCCGAAATTGCTGTTTATCTTTTCTGAGATTTTATAATCATCTTCAAAAAATAAAGCATTTTCCAATGAATATAAATCATTCGTGTAGCCAATAGAGAGATTATCAACAATAACCGAAGTATCATTGTACTGAGTAAATGTTTGTATACTTGGATTATAAAAATACAAACTGCTCTGAATGCCAAATTTTATATTATGTTTATCTCCTTCCAGAAAATCCATATTTATACCAATACCGTACTCTTTTATTGAAGATTCAAAAATATTCGTTGTATTTATTTTAGAATTATTTGTATTGGTATTTGGCTCTGATTGCCAACTAATTATTTGATCTTTCGTGGCTCTTGTATTTTCTGAAAAATGGAGTGATGCATTTAGATAAAATTTATTTGAGATTGTTTGAGAATATTTGATTTGGTAGAGGTGCAAAGCACTCTTATACTGATTTATATAGGAACTTGGATCCTCGGAATACGGATAATCATCCTTAGAATATATATAATCTATACTATGCAGCGTGTTAAAAAAGACATTCCCCTTGATTCTCTTTAACTGCTTATTTAATTTAAAATGAAGATCGCCAAGGTTAAGGTAAAACAAATACGGATTTTCTTGTTTGTAGTAACTTAATAATTCGTTTAACTGCACAAAATTATAATATGATCCCCTGGCAGCTAATATATAGGAATAGGAAGAGTCACAAATGCTATTTTCAAGTATAATACTGTTCTCTAATGTTCCAAGTGTAAGCTTAAATTTTTTATCGACACTTCCTTGTTTAGTATATATATCAATAACCGACGAAAGTTTTCCTCCATAGCGTGCGGGAAATCCTCCTTTGTATAAATCAACATATTGTATACTTTCTGTATTTACTAACGAAATGAATCCGCTAAAACGTGTATTTTGGTATAACTTTACACCATCGAAATAGAATAAATTTTGACCAACATCTCCGCCTCTAACGAATAAATCGGACATCCCCTCCTTTCCCAAAGATACTCCGGGTAAATAGCTTAATGCCTTATTTAAATCAGGAATGCCTGATATTGTGGGAATACTTTTTATAGTTTGAATTTCTACAGTATTTTTTCCTAAGAATACTTGTTCGTAATTTGGTAATGAATGGGCGATAACAGCTACTTCATTCAATTGTACTGACAATAATTCAGCATTAATTGTTGTATCTTTTGTAAGTACAAAGGATAATGTAACTGGCATATATCCCACATAGTTAAACTGCAAACTGCATTTTCCTTTAGGTAATTTTATATTGTAATATCCTTGCGCATTACTCACGCAATAATTTTTACTTACAGTGTCTATGCAGGTAGCGTAGACAAGTGCTTCTTTACTTGTTTGCTCTCTGATATAACCTCTAATTGCTATATTTTGAGCATTTGAATAAATTGAAAGTAAAAGAACTATTGCTGAAATAATTAGTCTTTTCATTGAATACTATTATTTTGTTTGTGGTCAGACAGGAGTGCACATAATTAATTATTAATTTATTATACTTTTATTAATCAATCATGTGCCTATCATTACAAAAAAATCACATGAATCTAATAATTTGATTGTCAGTGATATTGCTTCGAAATATTTATTTCTTTATTAATGTATCAATTGTTTGTTGATTGTTTTCGTAAACTAACTGATTATTATAATACACGACATCGAGTGTTTTTAAGTATGGTTCTAGGCGTAATTTAAAACCAATAGTATCTATGTCTAATGAATCTAGTTTTAAATACATAACTTGAAGGCTTGTATCCACAACGGTATATACCGGATTGAAAGATAATATTTCTGCGTTTAATCCCCTATGCACTAACATTGAGCCTCTATAATAAAGTCTTTTAGAGCCTGTCTCTGTAATAAGATAGAGCTCAAATTCTTTAATGTTGTAGGAGTTGGGATTTTGGCTATCTAATAAATCATTACCCATGCTATCTACAATATAAAATTCTAAACTCGGAATGCTGGTAACTTCAGGTGGTTCTGTTCCATAAAAGTTTTCACAACCCAAATTCCATAATAATCCGATTGTTAGGAGTACACTATAAATTAAATTTTTCATCACTTAAATAGGGTTAAATCCATATTATTGCGTAATTAGTTGCGTACGCAATATTATGGATATTGTTCAATAGAAAAAAATTAATCGTTGATTTTTATTGTTATCCATTTAGCCCCGATACCTCTACTTGTGGCATTTATTTCAGAATATATTAATCCTTGTGCGGTTAAGCTATTGTCTTGCACCATATCGCCAAAAGAATAAGACCAAGTTTTATAGTACAAATCGCCTGTTTCAACCTCCACCGGATATTTAATTTCTGCTTTATACCACCACTCGCCGTTGTCTTGCAAGTCAGCACCAGATGTAAATAGTTTTACATAGCCCAAATCATAAGGAGTTTTGTATCCTACCCAATTGCCCCAAATATTTTTTGTATAACCTGTACATTTTACATCAACCCAGCATTGATATAAAGTGTTTCCGTAAATATCTGAAAAAGCAAGTCTATAATTATTTACATCTAATCGAAGTTTTCTCTTATTATTGTCTAAACCCAATTCTTCTACTGAAAAACTATAGCCCCAGTCAAATTCATGTAAATTTTTTGTGTAGGCTATTAAATCAATTACTTTTATATTTTTTGACTTTTCTTTTTCATGGCTAAACATGAATTTCTCGATTGTTTCTATTTGACCATCAAGAGCTACCACAATTTTTTTCTCATAAATTTTATGCAATGCACCATTTACGACAAAATATCCATCTGGGTTAGCTATTAATGTATATAAATGATATTTAAAGATTGGAACTATTTCATCTTTTTCATTCGTCTCAATATATTTTTTATGTTTGAGCAAATTGATTTGAAATTGTTCTTCACTTTCTGATTTACTGATTTCTTCAATTGCTTCATCAATTTTTGTTTTTAGTGAAACGAATTCATTTTCTTTATACCATGCGATTAGTTCATTCTCATTCATTAACGATAATTTTTGGGAAATATCCATTGCTGTTTGAACTGATGGGAAAATGAGGGTATTTTCTGTATTTATTACTGAGTTATTTTTTTGCTCATTGATTTCAGAAAGAATTTCTTCTTTCTCACAAGCCATAAATACAAAGATAGTCGTAAATAATATTACAATTGGTTTGAATAATAGTTTTTCTTTCACATTAAAAAATTTAAGTTTAGTGTAAAAAATACCGTTTGTCGACTTTCGGTTTGTTATTTCGGGTGCAAAGCAAAAAAAAAAAAACGAATTTTGCAATATTCTGATTGTTAAAAATAAAACTTTTTTTGCATCAAAGACAGATTCAAAGCTTTAATTGCAGCATCGATGTAAAGAGATTGGTCTCTATATGAAAAAAACGGAAACTATAATATAAGTTTATTCGGATGACTTATACACTTGATTGGTTAAAGAAAAATGGCATTCTACAACGCTCGTTCAGAAAATTGCCATGAATTGTTGGGTTGAATTTTATTCCATCAATTTCCTGATTTCTTCTTCCGTCATTTTGGTTTTTTGAGCAATTTCTTCTACCGGAATATTCATGCTTAGCAGGTATTTTACAATTTCAGTAAGATTTTGTTGGGCTTCTTCTTTCTGTCTGCGCTCTTCTTCTACCAATGCTGCATATTCGGCTGCGGTTTCTTCGA
>DYOH01000119.1 GCA_020720625.1 Acetofilamentum sp.
CTATAGAAGTAATATCCTAAGGAACTTATTATTAGCGTTATTTCAGCAGACCCTACATAATATCCCAAAAGTAATGCACTCAAATTATAAAGCACTAGAAGAATGAGAAAAAAATAAGTGCAAAACTACCTGCTAATTACTATAAATTTGAATTAGAATATCCAAAATTTTATTGGCCGCCCCTGCCACAGAAGTTCCAGGCCCAAAAATTCCAGCAACTCCGAGATCATACAAAAACTGATAATCCTGATGCGGAATAACACCCCCGGCAATAACCAAAATATCATCTCTCTGTAATTTTCGAAGCTCATCAATAACCTGAGGAATAAGTGTTTTATGGCCAGCCGCTAAACTCGATACACCCAATATATGAACATCGTTTTCGGCGGCTTGCCTGGCAGCCTCTGCCGGCGTCTGAAACAAAGGCCCCATATCCACATCAAAACCAATATCGGCATATCCAGTAGCAACAACTTTGGCACCGCGATCGTGTCCGTCCTGCCCCATTTTGGCAATCATCATGCGCGGACGTCGTCCGTCGAGTTCCATAAAACGGGCAACTTTCTCTTGCGCCAGTTTAAACTCATCGTGATTTTTTGAACTTGACTTATACACCCCAGAAATACTTCTAATAGTTGCCTGATATCTGCCTGCCACTTTTTCGCAAGCCATACTAATTTCGCCTAAAGTTGCCCTTACACCAGCAGCTGTAATAGCTAATTCCAACAAATTTCCCTTACCGGATTTTGCAGCCTCGGTAATAGCATCGAGCGCCTTTTGTACCTCCACCGGATTGCGCTCAGCCTTTAATTTTTGGAGCCTTTCGATTTGCGATACACGAACAGCAGCATTATCTACTTCCAGAATTTCGATAGGATCTTCCATTGCCAAACGGTATTTATTAACGCCCACTATAATATCCTGAGCGGTATCAATACGTGCCTGCTTACGAGCCGCCGCTTCTTCGATTCGCATTTTTGGTATTCCGGTTTCTATGGCTTTGGCCATTCCTCCCAAATCTTCAACTTCCTGAATGAGTTTCCATGCTTTTTGGGCCAATTCCTGAGTAAGATATTCCACGTAATAAGACCCTGCCCAAGGATCCACTTGCTTTGTAACAAAAGTTTCTTCCTGAATATATATCTGCGTATTGCGTGCAATACGGGCAGAGAAATCAGTAGGCAAAGCAATTGCCTCATCAAGGGCATTTGTATGTAGCGATTGAGTATGACCAAGAGCAGCAGCCATAGCCTCTATACAAGTACGGGCCACATTATTAAAAGGGTCTTGCTCAGTTAAACTCCAGCCCGATGTTTGAGAGTGAGTGCGCAAAGCCATTGATTTAGGATTCTTCGGATTAAACTGCTTAACCAGTTTAGCCCAAATCATTCTGGCAGCGCGCATTTTGGCAATTTCCATGAAATGATTCATTCCCACAGCCCAAAAGAAAGACAATCGAGGAGCAAAAGCATCAATATCGAGTCCTGATTTTATGCCGGTTCGAATATAATCAAGTCCGTCGGCAAGCGTATAAGCCATTTCTATATCGGCAGTAGCGCCCGCTTCCTGCATGTGATATCCTGAGATAGAAATTGAATTAAATTTGGGCATTTTTTGCGAAGTATATTCAAAAATATCGCTAATAATTTTCATCGAAAATCCGGGAGGGTATATATAAGTATTTCGAACCATAAACTCTTTAAGTATATCGTTCTGGATTGTGCCGGCTAATTCATCAAGTTTAGCACCTTGCTCCAGAGCAGTAACAATATAAAAGGCCATAATGGGTAATACCGCACCATTCATTGTCATAGAAACCGACATTTTATTGAGTGGAATCTGATCGAACAAAATTTTCATATCTAACACAGAATCAATGGCGACACCAGCTTTTCCCACATCCCCGACAACACGTTCGTGATCGGAATCGTAGCCGCGATGAGTGGCCAAATCAAATGCCACAGAAAGTCCCTTTTGCCCTGCAGCCAAATTGCGCCGATAAAAAGCATTAGATTCTTCGGCTGTAGAAAATCCGGCGTATTGTCGAATAGTCCAAGGCCTGGTAACATACATACTGGCATAAGGTCCTCGTAGGTAAGGAGGCAATCCGGCTCCAAAATTCAAATGTTCGGCATCATAAATGTCAGTTTCGGTATAACGAATTTTCACCGGAATATTTTCAGCAGTTTCCCACAATTGATTGGAGTCAGTAGTCTTACTTTTGATGTTTTTCACATCGAAAAGCGAAATATTGTTATATAATGTTCTCATTTTCATTCAATTTCAGTTTAGACAATCAATTTTTTGGCCATATCCTGATACAATTGTAGCTTCTCGAGCAAATTGGTTTTCAGATGAATAAAATTTACTATTCCGGCTTTCTTCATTTCATTGCGGTTTTTCGGATTTCCGGCCACAACGAAAATAGCTCTTTCACTAACCTGTTGATGGAGGGCATACACAAATTCGGCATACTCATCATCAGAACTACATGCAACAAGTATTTGAGCACCAGATTTATTAAATGCATCAATTCCTTCGTTCAACGAATTAAAACCAATGTTGTCAATGATTTCAAAACCAGCCACGGCAAAGAATGTCAGTGCAAAACCTGCACGAGCTTTTCGCATTACCGGATTTCCATAAGTAAACAAAAATACTTTAGGAATTTCTTTCAAAGAAAGTGTATCTAATCTTAAACTTTCAAAAGCGGCGGCACCTCTGTATGGCGAAAGCGGATGTATAATTTGATTCTCCGAATTAATTACCGGCGGACAACAAACAGGATTTTTCACCAATGACGGAGGATTTTCTTTGAGTGCCGGAAATTTATTAGTGCCCAAAATAGAAAATCGCCCCATAGCAATTGCTATATCACGCTGACGGGATACTTCGATAATTGCATTTTGTATATATCCACTGTTGATAGCACTATAAAAACCTCCATTCTCTTCGATATCCAAAAAATATGTCCAGGCATTTTGAGCAAGCTTAGATGTAAGTTCTTCAATAAAATAAGAACCCGCCGATGGGTCTATGGTCTTATCCAAATAAGCTTCTTCTTTTAGTATATGATGTAAATTTCGGGAAATTCGTTCAGAAAAATCATCTGCAGGCGCATAAGGATTATTAAAAGGCACAATGGTAAGCGAATTTGCTCCGGCCATAACGGCCGACATTGCTTCTGTGGTATTGCGAAGCATATTTACATAACTGTCAAAAATAGTCATATTCCACCGCGAAGTTTCGGCATGAATAAACAAATCGGGTATTTCTTTTAAATTCCAAGCTTCCAACATTTTTATCCAAAGTACTCGTGCAGCCCTTATTTTGGCAATTTCCATAAAATAATTGCTGCCTACGGTTAAACTAAGTCTAATGAGCTTGGCCACTTTTTCAATTGAAACACCATGTTTGGGCAGAATATGCAGATAATCGGATGCCATTGCCAAACTATAAGCCAATTCCTGACTTAGATTACTACCCGAATTATGAAATAAATTTCCTGGGATGTTGATAAACTGCATATTGGGCAATCTTTCGACAGAAAATTCTAAAAAACTGGCCAATTTAACAAATGCAATTTCGGGCGACCTTTCAATACAAGCCCCATTTCGTAATATAAATGCCAAAGGATTAAAAGAAATGCTACCATGTAACAAAGAAAGTTGAGTATTTCTAATTTCGGCTTCGTTGAGTAACATACTAACGTAATCGGCTGCGTGTAGACCAATAAAATGAAGTTCAACCGCATCTAACTGAATATCTTGCATCAATCTGCTAAAGTCGCTTTGAGAGTGCAATAATTGCTCGTTGAAAATAAACGCCAGCGAATTACAGCCTTTAATTAAATAATCTAGCGCAGTTTTATTGGCGATATCCAAATTATCTACTTCAATTTCCTGACGGATTTTCCATGCATGGCCAAATCTTTCTTTACTGCTAATAATCAATTCGGTAATACTATGATGAAAATCCTCCTGATTTTTGTTTTCGGCAGTATAAAAGGGGTCTAGCAAAAATCCTTCTTCGGTTTTCCATTTTGTTTTATCAAAAACTTCGCCTTTTAACTCTTGAATGATTTGGTTTTTCCATTGTTCATTTGTTACGAAAGAAAATTCCTGAAAAAGTTTATTTTCCATTTTCTGTTAATTTGATACAAAGGTAGTGTAAACCTTTGTGCCAGAAAACTGAATTGCTATGACTTTTCTCAGTTTACTTTTAAATTAAGATAATAATAAGTTAAAGAAATGATTATCAATTGTATGTTTTAGGGCAATAGCCTTAAATGAAGATATGCTCAACACTAGTATAATAAACGCAAATAGGAACACTTCTATCTTTACCCAATAGAATAAAAAACTCAATATAAATAAGCATGAATTGTCTGTAAAAGCTTTTGGTAATCGATTGGTTTCGTGATATAATCATCGAAACCGAGTTCAACCCCACGTTTAACTTCATTCTCAAGGCTATAAGCAGTTTGAGCAATTACAACCAAATCGGGTCTCTGGGATTTTAAGATAGAAATAAGCTCCCATCCATCGATTTCGGGCATTTTAATATCCAGTAATACTAAGCGAATAGCATCATTATTAATCACCATATCGAGTGTTTCCTTTCCATTTCGGGCATGCAGGACTTTTAAATTATGATCAGAAAGTAATTCGTTCATAAAATTAAAGTTCATGATGTCGTCTTCGGCCACAAGGATAAGCTCATTTTCAAATTGAAGAAAACTGGATAATAATCCTTCCTGCCCCTTATTCTGGGCTTGCAGATAAGGCAAAAAAAACGAAACAGTTGTACCCTTGCCTGGCCATGAATTAAGCCGAAGCTTTCCGCCTAATAATTTTACATTGGCCTTAACAATAGGTAATCCCAAGCCCGATCCAGCATAATTTTTTTCGTTGCTCTCATCGGCCTGTCTAAATCTATCAAAAACAATAGACTGTTTTTCTTCAGCAATACCAATTCCAGAATCCTTGACAAAAAACTCAATTTCTTTCTGATCAATCATATACCCAAATTCAATACTTCCAGTTTCGGTAAATTTCAGCGCATTATTCAGCAAATTAATAAATATCTGGTTTAATCTAGTTTCGTCGCACATAAACTGCAATTCCCATTTGGCTTTACTCATAATAAGCTCAATTTTTTTTCCAGAAATACGAATCTGTTCTTGAAAAGATTGAAACAAATTTTGCATAAGCACATGCACATCCACATCTACATGAATTGCCTCCACTTGGCCGGAATCTATTTTTGATAAATCAATAATATCGTTAATTAAACCAAGTAAATGCTTTCCGCTCGATTCGATAATACTACCATAGCGCATCAGTTGCTCCCGGGTTTTTCCGGGTTCTTTTAAAAAGCCCGAAAAACCAACAATAGCATTAAGTGGCGTTCTAATTTCGCGGCTCATATTCGAAAGAAAAGCCGATTTAAGCAAGTCGCTTTCTTCGGCCTTATTTCGGGCAAGCTGCAATTCAATATTCATTTGCTTTAATTGCTCGTTGTATTTTTTTTCGCTGGTAATATCTCTAACTACACAAACCAAATTCCGTTCTTGCTCCCATTCAAAAATTCTCATATTCACGAGCACATCAATTGGATTTCCAGCCCTAGTATAATGCACATCTTCAAATTGAAAAAAACCTTTAAGCTGTAACTCATTGTACATGTTCAAACGAACAAATGTTTTAGAAGCGGTATTATTGGTAAGCAAATCAAAGTTTAGCTTGCCAAATTCAGCGAAACTATACCCGTATTTTTTACAAGCAGATTCATTAACTTCGAGAAAAGGCTTAATGCCCTGTTCAAAAGGAATAACAAAAACTGCATCGGTAATGGCATTAAACAAGTTTTTGTAGCGAACAGATTCTTTAAGTGCCTCCATTTTGCTATTCAGCAATTCTTGCTCAATTCTTTTTTGTGCATCGATATCCATGTGAGTACCAATGAAAAGAATAGCCTTCTTATTCTCATCATATTTAATAATTTTTCCACTATCCAAAATCCATTTCCAATTGCCCGATTTGGTTTTTAACCTATATGTTGCTACATAGTAATTAGATAATCCATTGATATGGGTCTTAATAATATTTTCCACATCCAAATAATCGTTGGGATGCACCAGTTTCACCCAGGAATCGACATGTGGAAGAATTTCGGAACGATGATAGCCAAGCATTCCTGCCCAACGGTCATCAATTTGAAGGTATCCGGTTTTTATATTCCATTCCCATGTACCAGCCTGAGCAGCACTTAAAATCAATTTTAGTTTCTCCTGTTGATGTTTAATCTCTCTGTTTTGATCGTATAATTGTAGCTTAACTAAATGCTCGGCCGTATAATTTACAAGATATCCTTGATAATATATCACCTCGTTATTTTCGTTTCGAAAAACTTTCGAAAAATCGAGAACCCATACATAAGCACCGGATTTATGTCTTAATCTGTAAGGCTCGTGGGTATAATACTCTATATTAGATTTTACATTACTCTCCACATCATCCGAAATCCTTTCAGCATCATCCGGGTGAATCAAGCTTTCATAGTCAAAACCGGGAGCAATTAATTCTTGTGCAGTATATCCAATTAACTCTATTACATTTTCGGTTACATAGTCAACCGGATATTTTTCGGCATTCTTCCATACCACTACCACAACAGGCCCATGCTTAAAAAATTCTTGTATCTGATAATTCATAAAAAATAGAGGAATTAGATTAAACCATATAAAGCATCATTCACGGCCATTTGCACATGCAAAAATGTGGTATCAAATACCGGAATGGGGCTATTGCTATTATTAACGAGCATTGGAATTTCGGTACAGCCTAGTATTACACCTTGCGCCCCGGCATGAGTCAATCGGTTTATTATTTCGATAAAAATTTTTTCAGAATCTTTACGAACCAGCCCCATCACAAGTTCCCTGTAAATAATATCATGAATAATATCCCTTTCTGCTTTATCCGGTATGAGCACATCAATCTGATGCATGTTGACTATTCTATCTTTGTAAAAATTCTGTTCCATGGTAAATCGAGTACCTAATAATGCCACTTTCGATAAATTGAGCTTCTTCACAGCATTTGCAGCAGCATCAGCAATATGAAGCAATGGAATTTGTATGGCCGCCTCAACCGCCGACACCATAATATGCATTGTATTTGTGGCAATAATAATAAGATCTGCTCCGGCATTTTGCAGATTTAATGCTTCATCAATCATCCTTTCAGTAAGCTCTTGCCAATTTCCCTTATGTTGAAGCTCTTCAATTTCGGCAAAATCTACAGATGCCAGGATACATCGGCAAGAATGAAAACCACCGAGTTTCTGCTTAACCATTTCGTTGGCAATCTTATAATATTGCAAGGAAGATTCCCAGCTCATGCCACCGATAATACCTATTTTTTTCATTTGGCGTAAGAAAATTTATTAGTTTAAATATATAATCTTTTTATGGAAATTATCCAAAATTGCATCTGTATTTAAACAAAAATGTTTAAAAATAGCAAGTGATGACAAAAAAAATATTCTACACCATACTTTTCGCATTAATTATGCTGTATTCGTGCGAGCAAAGTGAAATAATCTACCCTGAGGGAGAAATAAAAATTGAACATATTCCAACAAAAGCATTTACAGGGATATCAATATCTTCAGCATTTATTGTTGAAGTAGAAATGGGTTTCACTGATTCGGTTCTGCTGGAAACACAAGAAAACATTTTACCCTATATTCAGGTATATGTAAGTGGTGGGGTTTTATTTATTGAGCCAAAAGAATTCGTAAATTTCGGGCGTGGTACCACGCTAAAAGCTAAAATTATTGTAAAGGAATTGAACTATGCCCAAGCGAGTGGTGCGAGCATTATCAACATCAGCGGTCTTACAGAGTCCGACCGATTTGAAGTAGCGTTATCCGGAGCCAGCCAACTAACTGCCAATATTTGGGCAAATGAACTTTATGCCAATACATCAGGGGCCTCCGAACTCGATTTAGAAGGAAATATTGAATCGGTATATTTAGAATCCTCGGGCGCAAGTAAACTAATATCTTATGAATTTTATTGCAATTATTTTGATGCAAATATCTCCGGAGCCGGAGAAGCCAAGTTGACTATAAACGAAGAACTAAATATCACAGCCTCAGGAGCAAGCATAATACGCTACAAAGGAAACGGCACAATAAAAAAGGTTGAGCTATCGGGCGGCTCCGAAATCATACATTTATAATACAGGTTTGGAAACCCCGTATGATTCTCTAACAAACAAATTATCGTTGCGATAGCAAGGCCTTTATTATTTATCAAGGAGAACTTTACTCGTAAAAATATATACGTTTTACTCTCCCCGAAATGCTGGTAAGCACTTCGTATGAAATAGTATTGCGCAAAGAAGCCATTTTATCGATAGACATGCCAGAGCCAAATATCTCCACTTCATCACCCTCTTCTACATTCAATCCGGATACATCTACCATTGTCATATCCATGCAAACAGAACCAACAACAGGTGCTTCTTTTCCGTTAATCCAAACTGAGCCTACTCCATTACTCAAAGCCCGGCTAAATCCATCGGCATATCCAATCGGGATAGTAGCAATACGGCCACTAGTCTTCATAATTCCCCGCCTGTTATATCCAACTGTATCTCCGGCATTTAACTCCTTTATCTGACTTACAATGGTTTTTAAACTGCTAATATTCTGCAACGGAAGCTTACTACCAGAAGTAGCACCATATAAACCAATACCAAGCCTAACCATATCGAACTGGGCCTGAGGGAAGCGTTCTATTCCGGCACTATTTAAAATGTGTTTTATTAGCTTGTAGCCAAGGCCAATTTCTAACTCCTGGCTGATTTGCAAGAAAAGATTAATCTGACGATGAGAAAAATCATCGTCGGCAACATCTTCGGCTGATGCAAGATGCGAGAATACAGATATCACTTTGATTGATTCCTGCTTTTTCAAAAAATCGATTAATTGCAACACATCAGAACTACAAAATCCCAAACGGCTCATTCCCGTATCAAATTTTAAATGCACAGGATAATTACGCAAACCAAATTCTTTTAGTTTTTCAACGAAAGCATATAAAACTGACCAGCTATAAATTTCAGGCATCAAACTATATTCCAAAATTTGGTCGAAATCTTCGGGTGCCGGATTCATAACCATAACTGGTAAGCTAATTCCTGCATTTTTTAACTCCACACCTTCGTTAGCGTAGGCCACAGCCAAAAAATCTACCTTCTGATATTCCAACATTCTTGCAATTTCGAGTGTACCGTTGCCATAAGAATAAGCCTTAACCATTACCATAACTTTTGTCTGCTGATGAAGTAATGCCCTGTAAATATTCAAATTAGCCACCATTGCCGAAAGATTTACTTCCAGTCGTGTGCTATGATGTTTACTTTCAAGCCAGTGAGCAATTTTTTCGAAACGAAATTGTCGTGCACCTTTGAGCAAAATAATCGAATTTGCTAACTGAGTAATTTTGTGCTCTTGTAAAAAGTCTTCAGTAGTGGCATAAAAAAATGAAGCAAGCAGAGCTTTAAGATCTGCTTGCCAACTAGATATCACCTGCCCGATGCCGATAAAAATATCGATACGGTATTTTTGTATTAGCAAGCCTAACTTTGTATAAAGCTGCACATCGGCAATAGATTGAAGAATATCAGATATAATCAGCACTTTTTGCTTAATTCCGGCTTGCTGGTTCAGAAATTCCAATGCTTCGGCAACCGAGTTAAGATCAGAATTATAAGAATCGTTAATAATCAAAGAATTAAATCTGGCCGATTTTAGTTCCAGCCTCATACTTACGGGCGGTAAAGTGCGGAACTTTTCGGCAACAAAATATTTTCCTGTCTCAAAAAGCAACATAAAACATAATGCCGAAATAGCATTTTCGACAGCAGATTCATTGGTAAAAGGAATAAGAATGCTATCATCAAAATCAGCATAACGGAAAAAAATTTGTGTTAGATTTGCCTTTGTTTGCTGTGATACTATTTGCACATCGGCTTCGGAGGTGCTTCCCCATCGAAAGGTCTTGCATTGCGGTAACTCATTTGCAATAATCGCATTTAACTCCAAATCATACCTATGAATAAGGTATCCGGCATTTCGAAAAAGTTTTAGTTTTTCCTTAATCTTCTGCAAATGAGAATCAAAATTTGCTTGATGAGCATCGCCCATGTGCGAAAGAATGCCTAACTGAGGAGCAATCATATTCTCAAGGAAATCCATTTCATCGGGCTGCGAAATACCAGCTTCAATAATACCCAATTCGGTTTTCTCGTCGAGTAAAATCAGAGACAAGGGCACGCCGATTTGCGAATTAAAACTTTTAGGACTTCTGCTTACATTTACAAGCGAATGCAACAAATGATAAAGCCATTCTTTGATAATTGTTTTACCATTACTTCCGGTTATCGCTAGTAAATGTCTATCATATAATTTTCTATGGAATTTAGCAAGTTTCTGCAAAGCCCGTAATGTATTGTCGACCAAAATAAATATTGCATTTGGAAAATCTTTTTCATCGATAATTTCTGCAACAACAAAACATCTAATTCCCTTAGAATAAGCTTCATTCAAATAGAAATGACCGTTTCGCTGCGAGCCCTGTAACGCAAAAAAAATGGCGTTTTGAGCATTTAAAGGCGTTTTTCTACTATCAAAATGCAGTTCATCAATAATTAATGGCACATCATTATTGCAATTACTTGACAAAATCTGAGCAATTTCGCTAACCGTATATGCAAATTTGAGCTTTTTCATGGGCTTCAATTTTTTACATCAATCTTCAAAGTAAAGAAATTTTTCTTTAAAATCAGAGAGAATATGTTGATTTGTTTATTCGTTTATTCGTTTATTCGTTTATTCGTTTATTCGTTTATTCGTT
>DYOH01000021.1 GCA_020720625.1 Acetofilamentum sp.
TTTTGATGATACCAAAATAATCAGCCTAAAAATTCCGGAAAGTATTCTTCCTTTTGTACAGCCAAGTTGCTTAATCTTCTTTCCGATAAGAAAAATATATCTTCATACCTTTAATTATAGAGGTCCTACTATTTAATTCTAAAAACACTCTCTCTTCTCAGTATTTATTAGTAAATTTCAATTATTTTATATTTCATAATTATCATGATTTCAAGAATTGTACATTTTTCGATTCAGAATAAATTCATTGTTGCGCTATTTGTCATGGCACTAATTGCCGCAGGAATTTATTCGATGAGGAGTATTCCTATAGATGCAGTGCCCGATATTACAAACAATCAGGTGCAAATAGTAACCTCATCCACTTCACTTGCAGCGCAAGAGGTAGAGCAATTTATAAGCTTTCCGGTAGAAATGGCTATGGCCAATATACCCAATGTTTTAGAAATACGCTCTATTTCAAGATTCGGATTATCCGTAGTCACAGTAGTTTTCAAAGATTTTGTACCCATTCTCGAAGCAAGGCAATTTGTGCAAGAACAAATTAATGTTGCACGCGAAAATATTCCGCAAGAACTGGGTACTCCTACCATGATGCCTATTACAACAGGTCTTGGTGAGATATACCAATATACTTTGCAGGTAGATTCTGCCTATCGCGAATTTTACGACCCCATGAAACTACGTACCATCCAGGACTGGATAGTAAAACGACAATTAGCAGGCATTCCGGGTATTATTGAAGTAAGCAGTTTTGGAGGCTATCTTAAACAATACGAAGTATCGCTTTTCCCCGGTAAACTCAAAGATTTAAATCTAACAATTACCGATGTTTTTAAAGCACTGGAAACCAACAATCAAAATTCGGGAGGCAGCTACATAGAAAAAGGCCCAAACGCCTACTATATTCGCACAGAAGGCATTGTAAAAAATATTGAAGATATTGAAAATATTGTGGTTTCACAAACCGGTAAAACTCCAATACTTATAAAAGATTTGGCCGAAGTAAAAATGGGTTTTCCACCTCGTTTTGGCGCCATGACCAAAGATGGAAAAGGTGAAACTGTGGGCGGAATTGCGCTCATGCTTAAAGGAGCCAACTCGTCTGATGCCATAAAAAATGTTCAAAATAGAATAGCCGAAGTACAAAAAACACTGCCCGAAGGCGTTAAAATAGAACCTTATCTCGACCGTTCCGATTTAGTAGGAAAAACCATTGGAACCGTTACGCGCAACCTTGTTGAAGGCGGTTTAATCGTAATTTTTGTACTGATTTTACTTCTTGGAAATTTCAGAGCCGGACTTATTGTGGCGTCTGTAATTCCACTTTCGTTATTCTTCGCCTTTATAATGATGAATATTTTTGGCGTTTCGGCAAATCTTATGTCATTGGGCGCCATTGACTTTGGTATTGTTATAGATGGTGCAGTGGTAATTGTGGAAGCCATTTTACATACAGTGCACGGTAAATATAGTGGTAAAAAAATGACCCAAAAAGAAATGGACGAATTAATTAGTGTAAACTCTGCTAGATTAATAAATTCATCGGCATTTGGAGTACTAATCATTTTGGTCGTTTTTATTCCCATAATGACATTGGTTGGGGTAGAAGGAAAAATGTTCAGACCTATGGCCCAAACTGTTAGCTTTGCCGTATTAGGAGCTTTAATACTATCGTTTACTTATGTTCCAATGATTTCGGCCTTGTTTCTCAATAAAAATATTGTAGAAAAAAGAACTTTGGCCGATAAAATCATGGACGCACTAAAAAGGAGATACAAACCTACCCTCGAAATTGCGCTAAACATCCCCAAGGTAGTAATTGCTAGCGCTATAGCGTTACTAATATCTGCTGCTTTGGCTTTTAACTTTATGGGACAAGAATTTATTCCAACACTCGAAGAAGGCGATTTAGCTATGCAGATGGCCATTAAGCCAGGAAGTTCGCTATCGGAAAGTATTAATGCAACAACAAAAGCAGAGAAAATACTTATGGAAAACTTTCCAGAGGTAATACACGTGGTTTCAAAAATTGGAACTGCCGAAGTACCCACAGATCCCATGGCCGTTGAAGATGCCGATATTATGATTGTGCTAAAGGAAAAAGGTGAATGGACTTCGGCCAAAACAAGAGAAGAGTTGATAGAGAAAATGAAAGAGAAGCTAGATGCAGTAAAGGGTGCCTCTTTTGATTTTACCCAACCAATACAGCTTAGATTTAATGAATTAATGACCGGAGCTAAATCCGATGTTGCTGTAAAAATTTTTGGCGAAGATATGACAGAACTGGCAGCAAAAGCAGAAAAGGCGGCCAAAATTATTGAAAAAATACCCGGTGCAGGCGACGTAAAAGTGGAGCAAACCGATGGATTACCGCAAATATTAATTCATTTCGACAGAGCTAAAATTGCCACTTATGGTTTAAACATAAATGATGTAAATCAGATAGTTAGAGCTGCCTTTGCGGGCGAAAGTGCTGGTATTGTTTACGAGGGCGAAAAACGATTCGACCTGGTAGTTAGGCTTAACAAAGCCAGCAGGGAGCACATGGAGCTTGCAAGATTATACATTAATACGCCAAACGGACAAATGATTCCGCTAAACGAATTAGCAACAGTCGAATACAGTAACGGCCCTATGCAAATTTCCAGAGAGCAGGCGCAACGCAGAATTGTGATTGGAATTAACATCAGAAACCGCGATATAGCCAGTTTTATTGAAGAAGTAGAAACTAAACTAGATGCCGGTTTGAATCTAAAACCTGGCTATACAATAAAATATGGTGGTCAGTTCGAAAACTTACAGGCTGCAACAAAAAGACTAAAAATTGCTGTGCCAATTGCACTTGCACTCATTTTTATTCTGCTGTACATGGCATTTAACAGCTTTAAATATACGGCAATCATTTTCATGACAGTACCATTAGCTGCCATTGGCGGTGTAGCAACGCTTCTGATTAGAGGAATGCCGTTTAGTATCTCGGCAGGTGTTGGGTTTATTGCTTTATTTGGTGTTGCGGTGCTTAATGGTATCGTACTTATAAGCTATTTTAATAGACTAAAAGACGAAGGACAATTTGATTCTTTGCGCGATTTGGTTATTGAAGGCGGATTAACCCGTTTGAGACCAGTTGTTCTTACTGCTGCTGTGGCATCGCTCGGATTTTTGCCAATGGCCATATCAACATCGGCAGGTGCCGAAGTTCAAAAACCACTGGCAACAGTTGTTATTGGCGGGCTAATAACTTCCACTTTTCTTACTCTAGTGGTATTACCAGTAATTTACTTTATTTTTGAAAAGAAAAGTTTTCGATTAAATAAACAAATTAGCGCAGTGATTGTACTATTCGGATTATTTTTGTGGCCAAATGTATCGGGAGCTCAAAAATTAAGCCTTAATCAAGCTATTGACTCAGCTTACAAATACAACGCATCCCTGAACATAAGCAATTTTGAAACCGAATTAGAAAAAATTAACCGAAAAACCGGATTTCTTCCGCAAAAAACTGGTTTGGCTCTGCAATACGGGCAAATAAACAGTCAGGTAAATGATTTTTCCTTGGAAATTTCGCAAAGCCTCGGGAATCCGCTTGCTTTAGTAAGTGCCCAAAAACTCAGTAAATCTAAACTTGAGGCCTTAAACGCTAATCATGCTCTTATCAAGAAAGAAGTAAAATGGCAATTACAAATGATTTGGGCCGAAACTAGCTACATCAAATCTAGAGTAAAAAATATAGAACAGCAAATGAAATTGCTCGATAATTTAAGTCAAAAAGCACAAAAACAATACAACAGTGGCGATATTTCACTTCAGGAATATAAATTATTAGAAATTCCCAAAAACAGATTAATGCTTGATTATAAAAATCTTCTGGCACTGCTAAACTCAAAAATTGCCGAATTAAAACTTTTAATTGGGAAAGATATTCAAGAATTTGATTTTGAGCCTGACATGGAAAACCTGACGAACGACTCTCTTTCGGCGGGTTTGCATCAGGATTTTAATTTGTATTACCAAAAAAATAAAGAAATTGCTCTAAGGCAAACAACATTAGCCAAAAGTAACTTATTTCCTGAGCTTTCGGTTGGCTATTTTCAGCAGTCTATTGATAATCAGAATGGATTTAAGGGTGTAATGGCAGATCTACAAATTCCGCTTACATCTTTACTAGGTAGAAAAGAAATTAGACAAGCAGCTGTGCAACTAAAAATAAACATTCAAAAACTAGACCTTCAAGCCAGTACCTGGGACTTAAATTATAGTATTATTCAAAATCAATATAACGAACTGATGCAGCTTTACAATGCTGAAGGCAAAGAATGGCAAAAACAGGCCGATGAATTAATAGCATTGGTAAATACCGAAATAGAAAACGGTAATCAGAATTACTATTATTTTGTTCAGATTTACGCTCAAGCCTTGGCTCAGAAAGATAACTTCGACGATTTAATTAAACAAATATTTCAGGCAAAAGCCACTTATCAATATTATGCATTTTAAAGAAAAAAAAATATGAAAAATATAGTATACATATTATTTACGATGATGATTATCATTTCAGCATGTTCGAAAAAAAACGAATCTATAGCAAAAGAAGAAGGAGAAGAAACAGCCTTACAGACCGATTTTCAAAGTTTCACCGATGAACAAATTAAACTAGCAGGAATAGAAACCGGCCAAATAAAAGAAATTGAAATTGGCTCATCAATCAGCTGTTCAGGAATCGTAAATGTACAACCAAACGGTATTGCCAGAATTTATGCACCCATAAACGGTAATATGAGCAGTATTCTGGTTCAAATGGCCGACAAAGTGCAAAAAGGACAAACCATTGCCATCATCAAACATCAGGGAATCATAAGCCTTCAGGAGGAATTTCTTAAAGCTAAGGCAAATTTACACCTGCAAACGCAATTATTTGAACGCGATAAAAAGCTTCTGGCCGAAAATGCCAGTTCGGCCAAACAAAACGAAATGATACAAAAGGATTATTCCGATGCGCTTATCATCTACAACAGCCTAAAAAACCAAATTGAACTTATAGGCATTAATCATAACGAACTAACCGAAACGACCATGAGTGCGCAAATTCTTATCAAATCTCCTGTTTCGGGCTATATAAGTTCAATAATGACTGGCATTGGCACCTACATATCTGCCGATGAAATGATTGCAGAAATTATTGATGAATCGAAAAAAAATATTGAATTGGAAATATTTTCGAATAACCGCAGTTTTATCGAAATTGGCCAAAAAGTGCTTATCAAACCATTAGGCGATAAAAACATTATTGAAACAAAAATCGACATTATAGGCAAAAGCCTCAATACCGAAAAACAAACCCTTACCGCCATTTCTAATTTAAATGTCGCTTACCCCAATCTAATTCCGGGGGCTGCAGTAAATGCAGAAATTATTGCTAAAGCTAAACCCGTATATGCACTTCCAACCGAAGCCATTGCAGATATTGAAGGAGCCTATTATGTATTTAGTCGCCAAAACAACAATTTTAGCAGGCACCAGGTTAATATAGGCATAAAAAATGACCAATATACTGAAATACTGAATTATAATGAATTACTGCAAAAAGAAATAGTTATAAAAGGAGTATATTATCTTACAGAATAATGGCATAATGTAACATTTTTGCATGAGCACTCGTATAAGGTACAAGTGCTCATCTTTTTTATGCTTTTCGTAAGTCAATACGGAATATTATACAATTTTGACCAAATTTTACACAAGATTTCTTTTCAATAAGTAATACATTTGGTTACTTAATCAAATTTTATACCTATGAAAAGATTTTTATTAGTTATTTCCGCCGTTGGCCTTATGTTTACTGCTTGTCAGCAAGAGGAAGCAGTAATGCCGACACCAAACACTACAAGCGCAATTACCATTCCGGGTAAATACGTAGTAGTTTTGAACGACGACAATTTTAAAGCGATGGACAACAGGGCTATCAGGAAAGAGTTGATGTTGTAAAAAAAGAAGCTCAAAAAATGGTTTCAGAATTAGAAATTTCTGCTCGTTCTCAAATTACGGTAACCCACCTGTAGATTTTTGTATGCCGGGTGTGAATGTATATTCTACATACAAAGCAGGTGGTTTTGCTACACTTAGCGGAACTTCAATGGCTTCTCCACACATGTGCGGAGTGCTTCTAATGACAAACGGAAACCCAACAACAAGTGGTTATGTAAATGGCGATCCTGATAACATTACAGATCCGATTGGACATTTATAAAAAATAAACAACACTTTTTTTAAAGCTTGAAGGCCCGGATTTCTCTGGGTCTTCTTTTAGATTTTACTTTAATTTGATGCCTTATATTTCTAATCCAATAATTAAAACATCGTCTACCTGATTTAACGACCCTTTCCAAGTGTAAAACTCGTTTTCTATGGCCTGATATTTTGATTGCGCATCAAGTTGATTACACTGCATCAAAAACTGATAAAATTGATTGCTCTTGTATCGCATTTTGGTTTTCTCGCCTATCTGATCTTGGAAACCATCAGAAAACATATAAATCCAATCTCCTTGGTTTACCGATATTTTTTGTTCGGTAAAGGGTACTTCTTTGCGGTAATTTCCAATAGGCTGTTTATCCCCACGAAAATGCTCAAATTCGCCAGATTTATTCCTTATTATCAAAAGGCTACTATTGGCTCCGGCAAATATCAACTCTTTCTGGGTCCTTTCGTACAATATCATGGAAAGATCCATCCCATTGTTTTGTTCGTAGGTTTGATTAGCATTTTCGAAAACCTGTTTAACACGCCAACGCAATTCTTCGAGCATTCTGGATGGTGAATTGGCCTCCCGATTTTGCCAGATTTCGCTTAAAAATGCCATACCCAACATACTCATAAAACCACCCGGCACACCGTGCCCTGTGCAATCGGCAGCAACTACCAATAACTTGTTATCCGATTCTTTTATCCAATAAAAATCACCGCTAACAATGTCTTTGGGCTTGTATAAAATAAAGGATTGATTAAAATATTGGAAAAAATGTTTTTCTTTGGGCAACATAGCAGATTGAATGGTAAGGGCATAAGTAATACTATCGGTAATTTGCCTGTTACGGCTGGCAATACTTAGATTTGCATCTTCCAAAGCTATATTTTTATCCAAAATAAGGGTATTTGCCTCTTTCAGATTTTCTGCAACAGTTCGTAATTCTTCTTTTTGCTGATTAATTTCGTGGGTTCTTTCTAAAATTATCATCTCGAGTCTTATTTTGTCTAATTTCAGTTTATAAGTATACAAGCGAACAATTAAAACCACAATGCCAATAAGAATAATCAAATATAGAAAATAAGCCCAATAACTCTGATACCAAGCTTTATCAATGATAAAATGCAATTCGGCCTTTTCAGAAATTTGCTCATAAGGATTTTTGCATTCCACATAAAAGCTAAATTTACCAGGAGGTAAATTTGTATACTCTTTTTGTGTCTGATTTGTCCAATCGGACCAATTTTCGTCAAAACCATCTAGTTTATAACGATATAACAACAAGTCTCTATCTTGAAAATAGAGAGAACCAAACTGAAAAAACAATGATTTTGGGTCGGCTTCGATGGCATAATTATTATTCAATATGCCAGGAGCGTCATATAAGATTGAGTCGTTCATTCTAAAGCCGGCAATTACCGACTTGAAAGGAACTTTTTTTACACTTTTTTCCGTTTCATCGTAAAAGAAAACTCCTTCGGAAGTGTTAAAAGCCACCTTTTTATTTATAAACGAATAACTCTCAGCATATACATTTTTTAGTTTAAAAAAAGGAGTGTCGGCAATATGCCAATCGTTTTGCTTATCTAAATACAAAAATCCCTTGTAATATTGCTCGTTTTTCAAACTCTGAAACCAAATTTCGCCACCCTGAGCCTGAATAAATAAATCGGTTTCCATATCGGCTATGGTACTTTCAAATTCAGGGTGTTTCACCATTGAATCCAATGTCTCATCATAAACATAAATACCTTTCATGGTACCAAATACAAGATCTGATTTTTGATTTGTGCTCACTTTGAAAACATAATTGTTTTCGTTTTGCGGGAAACCTTTTAAAGTATCGTAGGTTGCTATTTCCAAAATAGTATCTGTATCCCAATCAATTCTGAGCCTATCTACACCTTTTCCAGGCTGGGATATCCATATTTGGTTTTTATGATCGCTCTGAAAAAAACGCACCGACTCCTCATAACCGGGAACTGATTTTATAAGTTGCCAATCGTTATGCTTTTTTTCTAAAAGCATAATTCCGGAGGCATAAGTTCCAACATAGAGTTTTTCGGCCAAACTATCGTAATGAATAACTCCCCACATATTGTCTTTTAAATTTGTATAAGACAAATCGTTTTTAAGTGACAAAACGCCATTTCGATATGCAATAATTAGTTCATTATGCAATGGGGTAAAATTCCAGACTTGACGGCTAATTTGCATAAAACGCTCCAATGCTCCATTTTTATAGGTAAATAAGCCGCTAGAACCGCCAATAAATAGCTGATTATTAAATAAAGTTGAAGTATATGCAGCGCCTTCGAGCCCATCGTTAGTATTTAACTCTCTCCAAGGCGATGCCGGAAATAAAATAGAAAAGCTTCTGCCGTTTATCGACCAAAGATTGCCCTGATTATCTTCAAACAAATCGATAATCATATTGTCGGATAAGCCATTCTTTTGATTGATAACCTGAAATGAGTTAAAATCTTCGTCTGTCAAAACAAGGCCTCCCTTGGTGGTACCTATAACTATCTTATTGTTAAGCAACGGAATATACCTATACAGGAAATTATTTTGTAAAAATATCAATAGAGAATCACCCATAAGTATCTGATTACTAAACCCATTAGTTCTATTATAATCAAATATACCGTCAATAGCGGTAGCAATTATCCATTTATCAGCCTTTTGAACAATGGACATAATCATTTTATTGCTATAAAAAGAGCCACCGGATAAGATTTTTAATGCATTATTCTCCAAAACTTTTAATCCCTGCTCCGACTCCCTCACATATAACTTATTATCTATCAAAAAACTGCGGTCGTATCGGGTATTGGTCTTAATAGTTCCAAAACTATCCTGTGCATTTTCTTTCACATAAATAGCTTTTGAAGTTCTGAAAATCATCTTTTGCGGGGTAACAAAAAACTCCCATACATCTTCGAATGTACTTAAATCACTTGGTACCAAATGCTTTAATGATTTATACTCAATTGCTCCGGAGTTTTTGGTGGCTAAATATCCAAAATCGCCTTGTCCGCCAACATAGATTGTATCATTGTAGGCTCTATATAGAAACCTGACAGACTGCTGATTAGGCATTTCAATTAATTTCCAGTCAAACCCGTTAAAAAAAAGAATTCCACTGGTATTTGCAATGTAAATAAAGCCTTTAGCATCCTGGGCAATTGACCAGTTCTGCGTACTTGCAATAGTATTTGTGGCCACATCGCCCCAAATAAAAGGATAACCTTGTGCGAAAAGCGGATTTTTCTCTAAAAGCAAGAAAAATACTAAAATAATTAAATATTTTTTCATGGAAAAAACCTATATTAATATCAACATAAAATCTTAATTATCAATCCAAAACATTAAATTTAATGTCTTTTTCCTATTTAGCAAAATTATGCCTTGTTAAAACACAGAGATTACAATAACTGCACCAATAGCCCCAAAGCCATATTTACAGATTAATTATTTTTAAAGAAAAATAATTCTGTGCCGCCTGATTTTTTTTTACCTTTGCTTCACAATTTTTTATCTATGACTTTAAACGAACTAACAGCCATTTCGCCGGTTGATGGAAGATACAGGAGTAAAACAGCGCTTTTAGCTCCTTTCTTCTCCGAAATGGGATTAATTAAATATCGATTGCTGGTAGAAATTGAGTATTTTATCGCATTGGTAAATATACCCTTACCACAATTGTCCGATTTTGATAAAAAGCAATTTACCAAATTAAGAATTATCTATACAGAATTTTGCGAACAAGATGCTTTAGAAATCAAGAAATTCGAAAAGACAAGCAATCATGATGTTAAAGCGGTGGAATATTTCCTAAAGAAGCGTTTTGACGATTTACATTTATCGGCTTACAAAGAGTTTATTCATTTTGGACTTACATCGCAAGACATCAATAACACTGCGGTGCCCTACTCGCTCAGCGATGCTCTTCAAAAAATATATATGCCTGAATTAGAAAATATAATAAAAAATTTATATTTACTTGCCGAGGAAAACGAAGATTTGCCCATGCTAGCACGCACGCACGGCCAGCCGGCTTCCCCTACCCGTTTGGGAAAAGAAATTAGCGTTTTTATCGAAAGACTTCAAAAGCAGATTGGCTTATTTGGATTAATACCTTTTTCGGCCAAATTTGGAGGTGCTACAGGTAATTTCAATGCCCATGTAGTTAGTTATCCGGAAATCAATTGGATTGAATTTGCCAATAGTTTTGTAAATCATGTATTGGGTTTGGAGCGCTCTCAAAACACAACACAAATTGAACATTACGACAATTTGGCTGCCATGTTTGATAATTTGAAGCGAATAAACAACATTTTGATTGATTTTAGTCGCGATATATGGCAATACATTGCTATGGACTATTTTAAACAAAAAATTACCAAAGGCGAGGTTGGCTCTTCGGCCATGCCGCATAAAGTAAACCCAATTGATTTTGAAAATGCAGAAGGAAATTTGGGTATGGCAAACGCTATTTATGAACATCTTTCGGCAAAATTGCCAATCTCCAGACTTCAGAGAGATTTAACAGACTCTACAGTACTCCGTAATATTGGTGTGCCTTTGGCCCACTCAGTAATTGCTTTTCAATCATTGCAAAAAGGAATCAACAAGCTTATCGTAAATCATGCAAAGATAGAAGCCGATTTAGAGCAAAATTGGGCAGTAGTGGCCGAAGCCATTCAAACCATTTTGCGTCGTGAAGCCTATCCGCAACCTTACGAAGCCCTTAAAGAACTTACACGCACCAATAACATTATTGATAAACAAGCTATACATCAATTCATTGACCAATTAGCTGTGGCAGAAAATATCAAACTGGAATTGAAAAAAATTACGCCATTTAACTATACGGGAATATAAAATCATGAAAGGACTCAAGAAATTACTTGTATATATTATTCCATATTGGAAAGATGCAGTACTAAATTTATTTTTCAATCTATCTGCCATTGCTTTTTCGATTTTCTCCGTTACGATGGCAATTCCATTTCTGGGAATTCTCTTTAATAACCAGGAAATTGTTACACAAAAACCCGAGTTTCATCTTAGTTATGAATCGTTTGAGCAATCTTTAAACTATTATCTAAGTCAAATAATAATTGAAAGCGACAAAGCTAGTGCCTTACTAAGTATAAGTTTACTGGTAGTTTCCATGACATTTTTCAAAACCCTGTTTACATATTTAGCAAATTATATTACGGCAAAGCTCCGAAATGGTGTGGTAAGAGACATAAGAAATAAACTTTACGACAAAATATTAATACTTCCTCTCTCCTATTTTTCTGATGAAAAAAAAGGCGATATTATGTCGCGAATGACAAACGATGTAAACGAAGTAGAAGCTTCCATTATTCGGTCCTTAAATACATTATTTAAAGACCCTTTAAGTATCATTTTTTACTTAGTTACATTGCTATTTATGAGTGTAAAACTTACCTTATTTGTATTTATACTTTTACCATTTACAGGCGGAATTATCAGCAGAATAGCTTCTAAGCTCAAACAAAAATCGGCCGAAGCGCAAGCCCGAATGGGTGGCTTATTATCTCAAATAGAAGAAACCCTTGGTGGTTTAAGAATTATTAAAGCCTTTAATTCTGAAAAAAGAATGACTCAGAAATTTTATAAAGATAACAACACCTACACTAGAATAATGATTAAAATGTGGAGGCGAAAAGATTTAGCCAGTCCATTAAGCGAATTTCTGGGTACAGTAGTTATTGTTACCATTATGTGGTACGGTGGTTCTCTTATTTTAGAAGGAAATAGCCATTTATCATCTCAATCTTTTTTAGGTTACTTAATGATTTTTTATCTGATAATAAATCCAACAAAAGCATTTACAGCAGCTTTTTATGATGTTCAGAAAGGAATGGCATCCATGGATAGAATCAATCAGATACTTGAAGCAAACCAAACAATTACAGAAAAAGAAAATCCAATAGAAAATGTGGTTTTTGAAAAGCAAGTAGAATATAAAAACCTATCCTTCTCATACGAAAAAGATAAAGTTTTACAAAATATCAATTTAAAAATTGATAAAGGCAAAATGATTGCCCTGGTAGGACAATCAGGAAGTGGTAAATCAACACTAGTTGATTTATTACCAAGATTTTACGACTATATTGAAGGCGAAATATTAATCGATGGAGTTAACATCAAAGAATTCAGTCTAAAAAAACTAAGAAACTTATTTGGTATTGTAAACCAAGAATCTATACTTTTTAATGATAGCATTTATAACAATATATGTTTTGGAGTGGATTCCACTACCGAAGAAGATGTAGTAAGGGCTGCCAAAATAGCCAATGCCCACGATTTTATTATTGCCACCCCAAATGCATATCAAACAAATATCGGCGATAGAGGTAATAAGTTGTCGGGCGGGCAAAAACAAAGAATTAGCATTGCACGCGCCATTCTAAAAAATCCCCCCATATTAATACTCGACGAAGCCACATCGGCACTCGATACCGAATCGGAAAAACTAGTGCAGGATGCATTGGCAAATTTAATGCAAAACAGAACTTCTATTGTAATTGCTCACAGACTCTCAACAGTAAAAGATGCCGACGAAATATGTGTTTTACACGAAGGAAAAATAGTAGAAAGAGGTAAGCACGAAGAATTATTAGCATTAGACGGTACTTATGCAAAATTACATAAACTCCAAATGTTTGAATAAAATGACAGAAAATCTGGTTATTATACCAACCTATAATGAAAAGGAAAACATTGAAAAAATGATTCAAAAAGTTTTTTCATTGCCAGTAGGATTTGATTTACTGATAGTTGACGATAATTCGCCCGACGGAACTGCTCAAATTGTAAAAAAACTTCAGCCAAATTTTCCTAATCAATTGCATCTGCTGCAGAGAGAAGGCAAACTTGGACTAGGAACCGCCTATATTGCTGGCTTTAAGTGGGCTTTACAACATAATTATGCCCGAATGTTCGAGATGGATGCTGATTTTCAGCACAATCCGGATGATTTAGTGAAATTATATCAGGCCAGCGCAGATGGGGCAGAACTTGTTATTGGCTCAAGGTATATTACCGGTGTAAACGTTGTTAACTGGCCTATTCAAAGGGTTTTAATGTCTTATTATGCTTCTGCTTATGTAAGAATGGTTACTCGTATGCCGGTTAGAGATGCCACTGCCGGTTTTAAATGCTACTCAAGAAAGGTGCTCGAAGCTATAAATTTCGATAAAATAAAAATGAAAGGTTATGGTTTTCAAATTGAGATGAAATTTACCTCATGGAAATTAGGGTTTTCTATAAAAGAAGTTCCTATCATTTTTATGCCCCGCGAAGGCGGAAATTCTAAAATGAGCGGCGGTATTTTCAACGAAGCATTTTGGGGCGTTATTGGCCTTAAATGGAAGAGCATTTTTACTAATTTCAAAAAAATGCATCAACATTAAATAAGTATTCATCCGTTTAACAAAAACATGACAAAACTAAGTGTTAATATCAATAAAATAGCCACCATAAGAAATGCCAGAGGTGGAAATATCCCTAATGTATTGCATGCAGCATTAGATTGTGAAGAATTTGGGGCACAAGGTATTACAGTACATCCTCGTCCCGACGAGCGCCATATTAGATACCAGGATGTATACGATATTCGGCCTAAAATAACCACAGAATTTAATATAGAAGGTTATCCGAGCGAGGAATTTATGAAACTAGTACTCGATGTAATACCACATCAGGTAACACTTGTTCCCGACCCCCCGCATGTACTTACATCTAATGCCGGCTGGGATACAATTAAGAACAAGAGCTTTTTAAAGGATGTTATTGCCAGATTTAACGCAGAAGGAATAAGGACATCAATTTTTGTGGATACGAATTTAGCCAATATCGAAAATGCATTAGATACTGGCGCAAAACGATTGGAACTCTACACCGAACCTTATGCTGCGCAATTTGATGACAATGCCGAAAAAGCAATATCACCTTTTTTGAAAGCTGCCATCAGAGCAAAGGAACTTGGACTGGAATTAAATGCCGGACACGATTTAAATTTAGATAATTTAAGCTATTTCATCGAAAAAATCCCTTTTATAAGCGAAGTTTCTATTGGACATGCGCTCATATCCGATGCATTATATTTCGGTTTGGCCAATACTATTCAAATGTATTTAGCCAAAATTCAGGTAGGACAAGAAAATGCATTAAAATAAAACTTACTAATAATGGATTTGTATTATCAGAAAATTGGAAAAGGAAAACCGTTTATCATTCTGCATGGCCTCTATGGAATGTCGGACAATTGGCTCTCTATAGGAAAACAATTGGCCGAACACTTCGAAGTATATTTAATCGACCAAAGAAATCATGGCAATTCTCCAAAATCAGATAAATTTGGCTATCCGGAATTAGTAAGCGATTTAGAACAGTTTTTCGAAAAACACGGAATAGAAAAGGCTAGCATTTTAGGACACTCCATGGGCGGAAAAACGGCCATGTTTTTTGCGGCTGCTCATCCGGAAATGATTAGCAGGCTTATTGTAGCAGATATTTCGCCACGTTCGTATGCAGCTATAGCAAATAAAGCACCACAATTAGAAATACACAAAAAAATAATCTCGGCCATGCGTTCTGTTGATTTTGCCAAAGCCAATTCGCGACAAGATGTGGCAGATCAAATGAGTACCATTATTGCCGAAAAAAGAATTGTGCAATTTCTATTAAAAAACCTTGGCAAAGGAACCCAAAATGCGCTAAAATGGAATTTATACGTGGAAGGTATTGAACAAAACCTGCACAGGGTGTTAGAAGGTTTTGAAGAAAACATGGAACTCTCCGGTAAATCGTTTACAAATTTTCCTGTTCTGTTCCTAAAAGGAGAACTCTCCGATTACATTAAAGCCGATGACGAAGCATACATCCGCAAGGTATTTCCTTATGCAGATATTGTTACCATCTTTGATGCAGGCCACTGGTTGCATGCCGAACAGCCTCACACATTTTATAATGCACTAATTGATTTTATATTTAACTAAATTATGCTATATTTAGGCGCTTAACCCAAATTTTAGAAACAAAAATGACATATTTAAAAGAAGGAGAAAAGGCACCGGCTATACAGGCCGAAATTGGCGGCAAAGAATTTACACTTACATCTTTAAAAGGAAAAAAAATTGTACTATACTTTTATCCCAAAGATGATACTTCGGGATGTACTGCCGAAGCATGCAATTTAAAAGAATCTTATACTGATTTTCAAGCAAAAGGATTTGAAGTTATCGGTGTAAGTCCGGATAACGCTGCATCTCACGAAAAATTCACAAAGAAATACGAACTCCCGTTTCCGCTTATCGCCGACCCTGAACTAAAAATTATTAAGGACTATGGAGTTTGGGGCGAAAAAAGCATGTATGGTAAAAAATATATGGGTTTGCTGCGTACAACCTTTATCATAGACGAAAACGGAAATATCGAAAAAATAATAGAAAAAGTAAAAACCAAAGAACATAGTAAACAGATATTTAAAGAACTGAAATTGAATTAAAGATTATATGGCAAAGAAAGAAGAAACAAACGAGAGACTCGAAAAACTGAAAGCCCTTCAGTTAACTCTTGATAAAATTGATAAGAACTACGGCAAAGGAACTATTATGAAACTAGGCGACAAACCGGTAGAAAATATTCCGGTAATTTCGTCGGGTTCTATAGCCCTTGATGAGGCTCTTGGCGTAGGCGGATATCCACGTGGTAGAATTATCGAAATCTACGGCCCCGAATCCTCAGGAAAGACAACCTTAGCCATTCATGCCATAGCAGAATCTCAAAAACAAGGTGGAATTGCAGCAATAATAGATGCTGAGCATGCTTTTGACCCCGGCTACGCCAAAAGGTTGGGAGTTGATGTTGAAAATCTATATATTTCACAGCCCGACAACGGCGAACAAGCATTAGAAATTGCCGACCATCTGATTCGCTCCGGCGCTGTAGATATTGTTGTAATAGACTCTGTGGCTGCACTTACTCCCAAAGCCGAAATAGAAGGCGAAATGGGTGATTCAAAAATGGGTTTACAAGCAAGGTTAATGTCTCAGGCTTTAAGAAAACTTACTGCAAATATAAATAAAACGCATGTAACTGTAGTATTTATTAACCAATTACGCGATAAAATCGGAGTTATGTTCGGAAACCCCGAAACAACAACAGGTGGTAACGCACTTAAATTCTACGCATCTGTTCGATTGGATATTCGAAAAATTGGGCAGCTAAAAGATGGTGAAGAAGCAAATGGAAACCGGGTGAGAGTAAAAGTGGTAAAAAACAAAGTAGCACCACCTTTCCGTAAGGCTGAATTTGATGTAATGTTTGGAGAAGGAATATCAAAAATTGGCGAAATTATAGATCTAGGCTCAGAAATGGAAATCATCAAGAAAAGTGGGTCATGGTATAGTTATGGAGAAACCCGCTTAGGTCAAGGACGCGATGCAGTTAAGCAACTTATGATGGATAATCCGGAATTAGCGCTCGAATTGGAAACCAAAATCAGAGCAGCACTTAGAAAAGCAAACGGAGGAGAATAAAATTCTATTTAAAAAGCAGGCTGTTTATTGTAAATTAAACAGCCTTCTTTTATTATCGTTCACTTATCTCCACTGTTTATTTTTTACCCATTGGGTTATAAAACAGGCATTTTCGTAAGGAGATTCGGGCAAAAATCCATGACCGAAATTGAAAACCCACTTTTGATTCTTTTTGCCAAATTGCAGATACTTTTGCAACTCAATTTCGATTTCATTTTGTGGGGAGAACACAAATCTTGGATCTAAATTACCTTGTAATCCTACATCCTGATGCACAAATTTGCGGGCCAATTCTAATGGTGTTTGCCAATCAATGCTCACAAAATCACATATATCGGGCGTTATACTCATTATGCCAGTGCCAAATCCTTTTGGAAAAAAAATAAATGGTATATTACTCTCGCGAACTTTCGAAGCAATCATCTTTACCGAAGGCATAAACAATTCTTCGTATAATTCGTTAGAAATCAATCCGGAATTTGTTTCAAAAAGCTGAAAAACTTCAACTCCGTGCTTAATTTGCTCCTCTACATAAACTAATGTAAGCTCGTTTACGGCTGCTATTAGTTTCTTGGTTTCGGTTTTGTGGGTAAAGAAAAACTGCACAGCATCTTTAAAGTCCGAACGACTACCCAAACCTTGTATCATAAAACTTAAAACAGTTAAAGGTGCCCCACAAAAACCAATTAATGGAATATTTGCCGGACGAGTAAGCATAATTTGGTCTATAACTTTGTAAATATACTCAAGCTTTTCAGGTTGCGGATTTAATTTACTCAACGGATTAGCCATATTTTTAATAGGCGTATCGAAAACCGGGCCATTATCAGTAAATTCCAATCCCATGCCCAAAGCATGAGGAATTACCAGGATATCAGAAAACAAAATGGCTGCATCAACACCAAGATCGAAAACAGGCAATAATGTAACTTTTGCAGCTAACTCAGGATCTTGCATCATTTGCCAAAAAGTATATTTCTCTTTCAGGGCATTGTAATTAGGCAAAACCCTTCCGGCTTGTCGCATAAACCAAACCGGAGGACGAACGGTATCCTTTTTATGCAGCGTATCTAAAAAAATAGAATTCATTAAAATTTAATTATAAGATTTATGAAACCAACTCCTTTAAAGCTTCAAAATTAGCTTCCAATGCCTTATCAATATGATGTTGTGAATGAGCATTAGAGATAAAAGAAGCTTCGAACTGCGAAGGAGCGAGATAAATGCCACTTTCGAGGGATTTTCGAAAATAACGGGCATACATATCGGTATCACTTTGTGTGGCATCGTCGAAAGACTCCACTTTCTCGACACCAAAAAAAAGGGTAAGCATAGATTCCACCTGATTTACACAAGCAATTAGACCCAATGCTTCGATATTTTTGCGCATTCCTTCGGCCAATTGCTTGCCCAAATTGCTAATTTTGGCATAAATTTTCTGATTATCGTTGAGCATGCGTAATCCAACCAAACCAGCTGCCATTGCCAATGGATTACCAGATAATGTTCCGGCTTGGTAAACAGGGCCATTGGGTGAAAGCATTTCCATAATTTGGCGTTTTCCACCATAAGCACCAACGGGCAAGCCACCACCGATAATTTTACCTAATGTGGTTAGATCGGGAGTAATGCCAAAATATTGCTGCGCTCCCCCGGGAGCGAGCCTAAACCCGGTAATCACCTCGTCAAAGATTAGTAAAGTGCCAAATTTTTCGGTAATTGAGCGCAAAAAGCCCAAGAATCCATCTTTGGGAGCCACAACGCCCATGTTTCCAGCAACAGGTTCCACAATTACCGCAGCAATTTTTTCGCCCATCTTTTCAAAAATCTGTTCAACTGATTCTTTATTGTTAAACTTGGCAATGAGTGTATTTTTTGCTATACTTTCGGGTACACCGGGGCTATTGGGTTCTCCTAAGGTAAGAGCGCCACTTCCGGCCTTAATGAGAAAACTATCAGCATGTCCATGATAATTACCTTCGAACTTAAGAATAAACTCTCTTTTTGTGTAGGCTCTGGCCAATCTAATTGCGCTCATTGTGGCTTCAGTTCCCGAATTAACCATTCGAACCAATTGCATTGCAGGCATCATAAGTTGAATTTGCTTTGCCATTTCGGTTTCGAGCAGAGTGGGCGCGCCATAGCTTGTACCCATTTCTGCGGCACTTTTAATTGCAGCCAAAATATCTTCCTGAGCGTGTCCCAAAATCATAGGCCCCCAGGAAGCAACAAAATCCAAATATTCGTTATTGTCAATATCGAAAACTTTTGCACCTTTTGCTCGGGCGATAAAAATAGGTTCAGTACCAACGCTTTTAAAAGCCCTTACCGGAGAATTTACGCCTCCGGGTATATATTGAATAGCTTCTGCAAAAGCCTTTTTGCTATTATTGGTGGTCATAATCATCAGGATTTTAATAGTTTTGCAAATTCTTTGGCGTGATATGTAAGAATAATATCGCTTCCGGCACGTTTAATAGATGTGAGAATTTCTTTTATCATTCTGGGTTCATCAATCCAGCCATTTTGAGCGGCAGCTTTAACCATGGCGTATTCGCCCGAAACATTGTAAGCTGCAATAGGCATGTTAAAAGTATCTTTTGCACGCCGAATAATATCGAGATAACTAAGTGCCGGTTTTACCATTACAATATCAGCCCCCTCGTATATATCTAATTCTATCTCGCGCATGGCTTCGTTAGAATTTGCCGGATTCATCTGATAAGAGTTTCTATCGCCAAATTTAGGAGCACTGTCGGCAGCATCTCTGAAGGGTCCATAAAATGCCGAAGCGTATTTTGCAGAATAGGCCATAATGGGCAACATGGTATAGCCATTTTCGTCTAAAGCCTCACGAATTTTCATCACCCGGCCGTCCATCATATCGCTTGGTGCAATCATATCTACACCCGATTGAGCAAATGTTATCGACTGAGCAACTAAACTACTAAATGTCAAATCATTATCTACATCATTATCCAAAATTACACCACAATGCCCGTGGGTTGTATACTCGCAATTGCAAACATCGGCAATAACGTACATTCCCGGAATAGCCTTTTTAATCGCCCTAATGGCTTTGGGAATGATGGCATCGTGCTCGGCCGCTATCATACCGGTATCGTCTTTGTGATCCGGAACTCCAAATAAAATTATTGCATTAACTCCTAAATCGTATAGTTCGATGCATTCTTCAACCAACATATCAATTGATAATTGGCTAATTCCGGGCATAGAATGAATAGGACTATTTTTTTTTGTGCCTTCGCACACAAATAATGGCATTATCAAATCGTTGGTAGTTACCAATGTTTCAGAAACCATATTGCGCAAAACGGGGTTCTTGCGCAATCTTCTGAGTCGTGTTACAGGAAAATTCATCGTATTTTTATTTTTTTAAATATTTGTAAATGCTTTCGGCAAGGTCTTCGAAGGTAGATTTAGGAGATTCAAGTGTAATGGGAAATCCTCTAAGGCTAATGAAACGGGATGTAGTTTTTCCGATGCTTGCAATTCTAAGGTTTTCTTTGTTATTGATATATTTTCCAAAATGTTGTAAAAAATTATCGAAACCAGATGGGCTTGTAAAAACAATGATTGAATAATCATCATTTTCGATTAATTCTTTAAACTCAGAATAAACCGATTTTACATAGGATGTGCGGTACACATCTATTCTTTTAACCCTTGATGTAATTTCTTTAATTTTAAGCATTAAGGAGTCGGGAGCCAAATTTCCTAAAACCAGCAAAACACTCTCCACGTTGGATATAACTTCCTGTTTATCAACTTCATGCATAAAATCTACAGATGTGCTTCCGGGATTTATAAAATCAACAGAATAGCCGTTTTCTTGCAGCACAAGAGCTGTAGGATTTCCAATGGCAGCAATTTTGTTTGAAGATAAATCGGGAAATTGATTTTTATATGATTTATATAATTCCAAAAAAGCCTTTACTCCGTTACGAGATGTAAAGACCAACCAGGTAAAAACAGAGAGGTCGTCGAAATAGACTTTCATCTGTTGGTTCAATTCGATTGGTTCAATGTGTATTAATGGGAAATTAACCACTTTTAAACGATTATCTTCAAGGAGCTTACCCAATCTTCCGGCTTGATCCGATTCTTGTGTAGTGATTACAATTTTAGGTTCTTTTTTTTTCATCTAGGCCCGATTTGAAATTTTAGCGGTCTCTACAGCCTAATTCCGGCAAGTATTTCTGCTGCTCCATCTTGAAGCAGTCTTTTAGCCAAATCCCCGGCTAATTTTTCTGCATCTTCGATTCTTCCGCGAATACTATTCTTAATGAACTGTTTTCCATCAACATCGGCAACCATACCAAACATCTCAAAATCAACACCTTTCAGATTTGTATAGCATGCTACCGGCAATTGACAACCGCCCTCTAAGATAGCTAAAAATTTCCTTTCGGCCAACCCTGCAATCCAAGATTCTTGATGATTTATTTTTTCTATTAGTTTTTGAGTCTCCAGATCACTCTCTCTTATCTCAACGCCAATAATACCTTGGCTTACGGCGGGGATAAATAAATCGTGGGGCAAAACTTCGGCAATATATTTATCGAGACCAAGCCGCTGAAGCCCTGCCGCAGCCATAATTGTTGCGTCGCAGTAGTTTTCTTCCAGTTTTTTTAAACGTGTATTAACATTTCCTCTTATATCTATTACGCTAATTCCTGGAATTAAATTCAGAATTTGCGCTTTTCGCCTAACGCTTGATGTGGCAACTACATGTGATGCATTTAATTGGCTCCAGTTTTTTAATTTTAGACTAACCAATGCATCGCGAAATTCAGCTCTTTGGAGAACTGCGCCTAATTTTAGGCCTTCGGGCAATTCTGTAGGCAAATCTTTTAAACTATGCACGGCCAGGTCTATTTCACCCTTTACAAGTGCCTCTTCAATTTCTTTTGTAAATAAACCCTTATCTCCAATTTTAGAAAGCGCCTGATCCAAAATTTTATCGCCTTTGGTTTTTATTATTTCCAACTGAAAATCAATATGTTTATATACGTCCTGAAGTTCATCTCTTACTTTATAGGCCTGATATAAAGCCAATTGACTTCCTCTTGTTCCTATTTTAACTGTTTTCATTTGGAAAAATCGAATAATTGATTTGCTAACTTAACAAGCTGCTTATTGTCGGCATCTTGGGTTAGGTCGCGCATATTTTTAATTAATAAACGAGCAAATTTCTCGGTAATGTGTTTGGCATATTCGGCCACAATACTAGAATCGTTGATAGATTTAATGCGAATGAAGCCTTTGAGTTCTGTTTCGTTAATTTGGTGAAAATCTTGCTTAATTTTTTGAATCATGGGCACTATATCCTGTAGCAGCATCCACTCCATGTATTCGTCTATCATCTTATTGATTAGTTTCATAGCGCAACCTATAGCAGACTGTCTTTTTTTATTGGTACTTTCTACTATCGCCTGCAAATCATCAATTGAATAAAGCTGCACTCCTTCAATATCATTGGCATCGACGGGCAAATTGCGTGGTACTGATAAATCGATATAGATTTGTTTTTCGTGCCTGTTTAGCGCAGCATTTTTTATTTCTTCAACCGAAATCAATGCTTGCTGAGCATCGGTGGCCACAAAAATAATATCTATAGATGCTAAAGTTTGGTGTATCTGACCTAAAGCCAGTGCCATTCCATTAAATCTTTGTGCAAGTTCTTCTGCTTTTGATACAGTGCGGTTGGCTACAAACAAATTTTGAATACTGCGCTTATGCAAATTGGTAAGTACCAATTCTCCCGTTTTTCCGGCACCAACCATCAATATTTTTGCCGATTTTATGTTTGGGAACTCTCTAATAGCAACATCTACAGCAGCAGAACTTGCAGAACCGCTACCTTCGTTTATTTTTGTTTGCGTTCTTACCTTCTTGCCGGTTTCAAATGCTTTTAGAAACAAGCGAGTAAGGTATTTGTCGGGCGTTTTTAGTTCTTCTGCCAGGTAAAAGGCATCCTTAACCTGCCCCATAATCTGGTCTTCGCCTATAATTAAAGAATCTATTCCGGAAACTACTTTGTATAGGTGCTTTACTACTTCCTGGTCTTTGTAGAAATAGAAATACTCTTGCATTTCCGGAGCATAGGCTTTTAATTTAGTAAGAATTCTGATTATTTCTGAAAATTCATTTTCCCCTTTCATATTGGGGCATGAGAAATATATTTCGGTTCTGTTGCATGTAGTTAATATAACTAACCCGGCTTCGCTAAAACTACTAAGTAATTCATTAGAAAATATTTGTACTTCATTGGCAGAAAAAGCAAATTTTTCTCTAATTTGAACCGGGGCTAATTTAAAACTTGTACCTACCAATCCTATCATGGCAATTGCTTAAATTTTGAGCAAATATAATATTTTTCGCTAGATAATTTGAGAAAATTTTATCTGAATCTCTTAGTTAGCGGCTTTTTTACAGCGATTTGTATCATACAACACTATTAAACAAGCACTTAATTTCTTGTTTTTGCAACATAAGAATAGGCACATCATGCTAAAAAACTATAATATAATGATATAGTTATATTTTTTTATGATAATTAGTGTTGAATGCAAATTTTAAAAAAAACTATGATATTTATACAACTTTTGTTTTAAATAAATGTCTTATTGGTATATGAAAAAAAATCTTTTAGAAAATAAAGATGCAATTAGCGATGAGGAGCTAATTCGTAAATGCCTCGAAAATAATGAAAAGTATTGCGAAATGATATATTATAGATACCGGAAACAAATGTTTCAGAGCGCTTACCGAATCTTAAGAGACGAGAATATTGCATTGGATGCAGTGCAGGATAGCTTTATAAAGGCGTTTGAACATCTCAAAGAGTATAAAGCTGACTCTGAATTTGCTTTTTGGCTAAAAAGAATTACCATAAATACAAGTTTAAATATTTTAAAGAAGGAAAAACGGTTTATCGGTTTTCTAAATGAAGAAGCTGAATTATCGGACATGGAAGAAAATGAGCTTGATATTGACACAAACTTACTACAAATAGATGCCATTAAAAAAGCAATAGAAAAATTACCTAAAGGGTACAGCCTGATATTTCAGCTTAAACTTTTTGAAGGATTAGAGCATAGCGAAATAGCAGATTATCTGCAAATTTCGGAAAGTACATCAAAAACGCAATATCGAAAGGCCAAGCAAAAAATTGTAGAAATATTAAAATCAGAAAAAAACAATGGATAATTTAGAGAAGTATATTTTAGAAAACAGACAGGCATTCGATGGTGAAATGCCTGAAAACAAGCAATGGGAAAGCATCCGCATAGAAATTTTAAAACGAAAAAGAACAAGCCTAACTCCCTGGTTAAGAGCAGTTGCCGCAATATTTATACTTGGTCTGGCTTTTTTCATTCAAAAACAAAATAATCCGATTAAAAAAATAATTCATAATAATGAAAACAGAGATATTTTATTGCAAGTTAATAAGCACTATCATAACGAATCGAGTATTCTTTTGGAACAGGTAAAACATGTAACGGCAAGGGATACCTTGTTACAAACGGAAATTTTAAAAGACTATACGCAGATAGACATCTTAATTGAATCTACCATGAAAGACCTTAATGATGGCGCTGATAACCAAGAAGTTATTAAAACACTCATTGAATATTACGAACTAAAACTCTTTATTTTAAAAGACATTCTCATGCAACTAGATACAACTCAAAATGATTTAAACCAAAATAATTATGAAAACAAAATTATTCTTTAGCATACTAATTTTTAATATCTTAGTATACAATCTCACAAATGCACAAACTTTTCAGGCTCAACAAAACATCGGAAAAGCATTTATGGTTGAACCGGGGTCGAATTTTATTATCGAAAACAAATATGGCGATATTACGGTAGAAACGCACACCGGAAATGAATTACGGATTGATGTAGTAATTCTTGTTAAATCTGATGATTCTTTGCAAACAAAAAAAATGCTCGATTACGTGCATATCAACATGACAAAAAATGGTGCTTTTATTAAAGCTGAAACCCAAATTACGCAAACCAATGCCATTATCGATTTATTCAAAATTCTGGAAGCAAGTATGCCATCTAGCAATATTAAAGTGGATTACACGATTAATATGCCTACTTTTGTAAATATAAATATATCAAATAATTATGGCGACGTTTATCTTGGGAATATTAGTTCTCAAGTAAGTATTCAATTAAAAAATGGTAGTTTATATTTTGGGAAAATTTTGGGAAACAACAATACAATTTCTGTTACTAATGGAAAAGTGCAGGGCGATGAAATTAAAAAAGCAAGTTTGAACATGCAGTTTTGCCCGATGGTAAAAATTACATCGGCCAATGAGCTAAAAATTGAATCAATCTCTTCGCAATTTAATATTTCGGATGTAAATACGCTAAATATAAATTCGCGCCGCGACAAATGGTTTGTAGAAAATAATATGGAATTATTTGGCAACAGCTTTATGAGTGATTTTCAGATAGATTTACTAAAAAATAGGATTAGTTTGATATCAAATTATGGAATTTTAGAAATTAAAAATCTAAAAAACACCTTTAATTTGATTAACTTGAATACGAACTACACTAAAATAGATGTATTTGTTCCAATGGGGAGTGATTTTGCATTTGATTTTACCGGAGAAAATGCTGAATTACTTAATCCTTTCGATGAAAAACAGCTTACAAGAAGCGTTTTGGATCAAAGCAAAAAAATTATTCAAATAAAAGGAAATATAGGCAGCACCGAGAGTAAATCCATTGTAAAAATTAAAGCCAAAAACGCCGCTGTAAATTTGTATTACAATTAATTACAAATAAATTATTTATCACTAATTATAAATCAACAGATTATGAAAAAGAATCAATTATTAATTTTGCTTTTTGCATCAATAATGCTCATTAGCAATACAATAAACGCGCAGATTATCGAGGAAAATTCTGAAGTGCAGCCCGAGTATAACCAAGAAATGAACACCCTTTTTGTAAAGCCCGAAAAAACTCAGGATGACATAAAAACTATTTTTGGCCCAGTGAATTCTCATGGATTTTATATTGGTATAGAGTCGATGTTTATTGATTACAACGAATGGTTATCAAGCGGAATTAATGTAAAAATGGATTGGGTACTGAATCATGTATTTTCCATGGGTATTCAGGGTGGCTTTTTAGAAAGTCCGCGTGAATTTAATACCTATCTGCAATCCAATGCCAGCATTGAGAGTGGTTTTGGAGGTATAAACTTTGAATTTACGCCTGCACCAAAATGGCCTGTTCATCTTAGTATTCCACTAAATTTGGGTTTTGGTTCGATGTATCTCATGGGAACCGACGAAACTGCCGGCAGGTATTGGGACGACCACGATTATTTTACTGTTCTTGCCTCTGACTTTTTCGTTTACGTTCAACCTGCCATTCAACTGGAATTTAACATGTTAAAGCATCTTCGTCTTGGTTTTGGTGTTAGCTATTTTCAAACCAATGCCATTGCCATTGATGGTATAAGTAAATATGCCTTAAATGGGCCAAGTGGCATATTTTCACTAAAAATCGGAAAATTTTAATAATTTTGTCTTCCTTTTGAAGATAAATGAATTAAAATTTTCACATGAGAAAAACCGGTACTTTTAAAAAAATAACCATTGCTTTAATTTTGATGGTTTTCGGATTACAATCTAAAGCTCAATCTCAATCTCAGGCAAATATTGGACTTTATTTCGGCTACAGAGGTGGCATAGCATACATTAATCCTACTTCCACAGGCAAATCAATGGAGTTACTGCTAACTTTTGAACATGCAGGCTTGGGTGTGGCAGTAAATAAGCTTTACACCCTTTCATTTATAAGTTCTGAGCCGCAATTAAAGCTCCTGTTTGGTTTTGGCGGATTCACAAGGCTTAGCACCGATGCCCACTATTTGTTTGATAACGAAAACGTTTATTGGGATAAGCGATTTTGGGGAATTGGTGCCAACGGTATAATTGGTTTAGATTATGCTTTTACCAATGATAAACTTCATTTGGGTTTAAGCCTAAGGCCAGCTATCGAATTTGGTGTGGGCGATTATCGCCATTGGCCGGGCACCGGGTATCTTTATATAAGTTTCCCTATTTCTGAATTAAAGTTCTAGCATGTTAAGTGCACAATTTATCATATTTCTTTGCAATGAAAACGGCCCATTTGCCGTTTTCATTTTTTTTAGTTCAAATTTTCTATTCTGGGCAAAGATAACTTAAACCTGATGGCGATAATTCTAATGGATATTACAAACAATATGGTAATAATTACCTTAAGATTTATTGAATTGAGATAATTATCGAGAATTAAGAATAGAAAACCGCCTAATATACAGGCAGTAGCATATATTTCCTTCCGAAAAATAAGCGGAACTTCGTTGCTAAAAGTATCGCGCAATACACCGCCAAATACAGCCGAAATTGTGCCCATCATTATAGCAATTATAGGATGTACACCAAAAGTAAGCGCTTTCTGCAACCCTATGATGGTAAAAACACCTATTCCGATTGTATCGAACAAAAACATAGTTTTACGCAAAGGCGCAATATATTTTTTTAGTAAAAATGTAGTTAAAACTCCCGTAATAATTATGTATAAATAATTGAGATTCTGCACCCAGGCCAGCGGATAAGCACCAAGTAAAACATCGCGTATGGTTCCACCGCCTACCGCAGTTAAGAAACCGGCAAAAACAGCACCAAAAAAATCGAATCGCTTTTCGGCAGCCGCCAATGTGCCGCTAATGGCGAAAACAAAAGTTCCAACCAAATCAAACCAGGATAATAAATTCATTTGTTAGATAAAATATCAATAAAAATAGTCAGCTACAAAATTGTAACTGACTATGAATAAATTTTAAAAAATAATTATAAAACGCCAAAAGGATCAACAAAGTAGTTAAAAACAGTATCACTATTATTGTCCCAGGGTAAAACACTCAACACCGGAATATCAGAGCTATGCAATAATTCCTTGGCAATATTGCCAATGTAATAATTCACTTTGGTTTGCTTTTGTTGCGTAAGAATAATAATAAGTTCAGCCTTTTGCTCATCAGCATATTCAATAATCATTTCAGAAATGGCCTTATTGCTTTGTTTAACCATTTTCTCCGTTGACTTTAATCCCGCAGAATCCATAATTTCTTTAGCCTGATGTAGTTTTGTGAGAGCCTTAACTTCGAGTGCTGCACTATTTTTGCTCAAAACAGTGTACAAATCAATTCTCGCGTCAAACAATTTGCCGTATTCTACAGCTGCCGAAAGTTGATCGTTTATTTCTTTGGTAACATCCAATGGTACAACAAAATTCATTTCGCCTTTTGCAACAGACTGCAATTTTACAGAACCTCGGATAGATAAAACCGGAAATTTTGATTCGTTAATTAAATGCAAGGTATTGGAGCCAATAAACATTTTTCCGAGACCAGGCTTTTCATTTTTGCCAACCATAATAAATTCGGGCTTGACTTCATCTGCGACTTTCAAAATTTGTTCGTAAGCCTTGCCAATTTCCACCCGAAAATCAAATTTTACTGAATTATATTTTTGTACTAAAGAATCGCTTAGTTTTTTTAATTCTTGTTTGGCGGCTTCTTTGATTTCGTTTTGCTTTTCGGCATTTAAAATTTTGGATAACCAGCTACTCTCTTCTACTACATGAAGCAGCATTATGGATGAACTGTCTTTATCAGCAAAATATGCAGCGTAATCTATTGCGGGTAAAGCCTGTGCACTAAAATCAACAGGCATTAAAATTACTTTATTCGTTTTCATTCGACAATTTTTTTTTTGTTTTCGATTTTTTTTTAGCGCTCTCAAAATCAGCAAATCAGGCTTTACAAAAAGGCTTCCAGCAAATTCGCAGTTTCAAGGTTTTTCATTGGCTAAATTATAAATTTTTTGAGCTTTTCGCAATAAAATGTTTTTTCCTTTTCTTTGCCCATTTTCTTTCTACTTTCGTAATTCAGATTCTAAAAACTCTCTTGTACCTTTCCTACTTGGCCTTGTGCCATTATAGCTAAGAATATTTCCATCTTTTCCGATAACCACATAAGTAGGTACTCCGGTAAGTTTGTATTTTTGAGCAATAATACTCCTGCTTAATTCGCCCCCCCCAAAGATGCACTCCTTCGATGTTAAACTTTAATGTAGCCTCAAGCGATTTTTCCTGCTTTTCGTCTAAAGAAACATATACAAAAACAATTTCTTTACCTTCTAAATATTTTTTTATTTCTCTGGCAGGTTCCACTTCGCTATGCATGGTTGACACCAGTTTGTCCAAAAATCTAAATAAACAATTTTTCCGCAAAAATCCGATAAGTTAATCATTTTTCCATCTTTATCGGGCAAGGAGAATTCTGGCGACGGATTACCGCGCTGAAGATAAGCATATTCGTCTTTTATCTGTTTTAGATGTTTCTTAAATCTGTTTTTTTGCAGTCGATGCCATAAAATCATTGTATGCCAATTCGATATTAGCAAAATCGGTTCTATCGAGAAAATTCGTCAAGAAATCTACAGCCCAATATTCAAAAATATGCGGAGAAAAATATTTTTTTGCAGCAAAGTACATGTCATTTAAAAAACTCATCAAAAGCATGTTCTCATTGAACAATGAGTCATAATAGAATTCCCTGAACTCTGATGATATAAAGGAAACCGAATTTTTTGAAACAAAAAAATTCTGCTCTTCCATATTTACAGGATGCGACAACGCAAAAAAAGTATCTTCAACTGATACAATTTCCTGAGCTTGATTGTAATACTTATGAAAAAAAGGATAGTTAATTAAGCGCGATACCAATTCTGCCTTATAAGTCTCAATTTGCATGGCAGAAAATGCATTATCCAAATTATTAGCAAGATAATAGGAGTTTAAAAAAAACTCAAAATCGACCATCAGAGAGTCGATTCTTTTTTTTATAATCTATCGGATTAAGCTCTTTTACAGCAAGATAAGCATTAATCATACCTTTTTCACCCACATTATAACGTAAATATTTTGCCAGCAAAAAATTATTTTTTTCCGCCCCCCTTCCCGAAAACTTTAGGGTTTCGTAAAAGTTACTACCGTCTGCTTCAATCACCAGCGAATCGCCCGGATAAAGCAGTATATCAAAAGTGTAGTTTACAGAGAACTCAGCAAACACAGTATCTGTAAGGTTTAATTCAAAAACAAACTCATTATTTACATCCAAAGGTGCATTTAATTTTTCTTCAAAAGAGTAAGAAATAATGTAAATACTCAATTTTGCGGTACTGTCTTTTGCATTTAAAATCCTGCAGCTTAAAAATGTAGATTTCTGTGCATGAACAGAATAAATAAATAAAACTGAAGTCAAAATGTTTAAAAGTATTTTTTTCATGTTAATGATGAGTCTAGTCTAAAAACCCTGCCAGCGTTGATTTTTATAAAATGCTGTAACTGTACTAAACAGTTTATAAGTCAATTAAGAAAACGCTGGCAGGGGTATAATCATTTTTTCAATCTTTTTAGACTGAACTCAATGATGTTTAAAAAATCAAAGTAACAAAATTTTAGTCTAATTTTGTATATAATTAAATATTAAAATATAACTATAATGAAATTTTCTCTTATTATATCAGCAATTTTCGCATCAATCATTTTTTCGTCGTGCGAAAAAATAAATGAACTTCTCACCTTCAATATAGAAGATGAAGTTACTTTTACAATTGAAAATCAATTTGGTATAAATTTACCCTTCGAAATTCCGCTACCGAATATTAAAACAAATGCCACACGCGAATTTGAGAACCAAAATACCAAAGCAGATTTGGTAAAAAATGTTTCGTTAGAAGAATTAAAACTCACCATAATTTCGCCCACCAATAAAACATTTAGTTTTATAAAATCCATACGCCTATTCGTAGCTGCCGAAAATATTGATGAGGCAGAAATTGCTTATGAATACGAGATTTCGAGCAATGCGCAAACCATAAACCTTAGCCCCACAGGGGTAAAACTCGACGAATATCTGAAAGCAGGAAGTTATAGCCTAAGAACAGAAGTAACATTAAGAGAAACACTTACAGAAGATATTCAAATAAAAGTAAATCTAAACTTTAAAGTTACGGCTGATCCGCTTTGATTTTAACAAAAAAAATGCACACTTATATAAATAAATTCATATTTTTAGAAAAAATTCGCTAAGCAAAAAAATATGAATTCTTCCAGTTTTTTCACCAAATACCTTGCAAGTGGTATTGAAGGAAATATACAGGAGCCCGATGTAAGAAAAGCAGTCATAATCAATGTATTTGCCGTTTTCGGACTCCTAACCATGTCTACATTTTCTATTGTAGGTTTATTGGGGCATCGATACGTATATGCAGCTACCATGTTATTATTTTTTTTACTACTTGCCGGAAATGTAATTTATTTAAGAATAAAAAAAGACACCCTACTGCCCGGGCACTTTTTAGTAAACCTGATGCTTTTAATGGAAATAGCATTACTAACCAAATTAGGCACCGGCGAAACCGGAATTTTATGGTTTTATTTATTTCCCGTGCTTTCTTTCTTTGTTCTTGGCAGAAGCATAGGCTCAATTTACGTTGGCACACTTACACTTATTACAATAATCTATTTTAAGATTTCTCCGGAAGGATTTAATCAATATAATTCAAACACCCAATTTCGATTTATTTTCAGTTTTATTGTAACTGCCGGAATGACATTAGTTTTTGAAATCATCAGAGCCAAAACATATCAGGCATTAGTAAAAACAAACGAACAAAAAACTTATTATCTCATACAAACAGAACAACAAAAAGAAGAAATAATTGTTCAATCGGAAAAACTGAAAGACTCGAACAAAGAACTTGAAAAACTTTCCATTGTTGCCAGCGAAACCACCAATGCGATAAAAATTATAAAACCCAACGGAATTATTGAGTGGGTAAATAAAGGATTTTCGAAACTCTATGGATTCACTTTTAACGAATTAAAAGACAGAGACCTACTGGATATACATAAAATTGACAATACCATCAACATAGATTTGTTTATCAAAAAGTGTTTAACTCATGGCGAACATTGTAATTACGAAACACTTACAGAACGAAAAGATGGCAAAAAAGTTTGGGTACACAGTACACTAAGTCCAATTTACAACGAAAAAGACGAGATTGTTAAAATTATTGCCATAGATTCTGATATTTCGGCACTTAAAGATGCAGAAACGGCCATAAAGCAGCAAAGTGAAGAAATTAGGGCACAAAAAGAAGCCTTGACTGAACAAAATAAGAAAATTGAGATACAGCACGAAATGATTAAAGGCTCTATTCGATATGCAAAAAAAATTCAGGCCACTATTCTCCCAAGTGCCAAATCTTTGGATAAATTTTACGAATGGGCCATCATCTACCGTCCAAAACATATAGTTTCGGGAGACTTTTATTGGTTTACCAGTATCGAATCGCCCCTAAACGAACAATTAATCAGCTATGTAGCCATCGTAGATTGCACGGGGCATGGCGTGCCGGGTGCTTTTATGTCGCTAATAGGAAGTAGATTACTAAACGAAATTGTTAACGAAAGAAAAATTTTAGAACCTAAAGATATTTTAACCAAATTGAATACCGAGGTGCAAAAAGCACTCCGTCAGTCGGAAACCGACAATAACGATGGAATGGATGTAGCCATTATTCGTTTTGAAAAAGCCGAAAACGATTGCATCAATGTTGCTTATGCAGGTGCCAAAAGAAATTTGGTTTATTATGAACCTAAAATTCCAAATCTACAACTTATGGAAGGCGACAGAAAGGGAATTGGAGGCAAATCTAATAGAATGGACTTTCAGTTTAATCAAATAAGCAAATGCCTGCAAAAAGAAACCGTTTTTTATGCCTATACCGATGGTCTTATAGACCAGAATAATGCAGAAAGAAAACGTTTTGGTACCACCAAACTTTTCCATATTCTGGATGAAAACAAATGCAAATCGTTGAACAATCAGAAATTGATACTTGAAAACCAATTCGATTTATTCAAAGAAGCCGAGGACCAAAGAGACGATATCACATTTATGTTCTTAAAGCTAAAATAAGTTGCTTTTATCTCAGTTTATTAAAGCGCCAGAGATGCTTTGATGCGATGAATTGCTCAAGCTATGATATTGTATTTATCGAAATTTTTGTTTTTGTGATATCATCTCCAGTGCATTAAATACTCTGGCTGCCCTGGTTTCATCATCTTTAGCCTCATTTATCCAATTAATATATTCTCCACGGTACGTGTAGGTCAAGGAGTTGAAAAAAATTGCCAATTGATTGTCCTTTTCAAATGCTGCAGACAGCTCAACAGGCAAAACAAGTTTTTCGGGTTTCTTTCGGCTTAAATCGGGCATTTCTCCTTGGCGAAATCGCATCACCGAGTAATCTTGATCCAGCGAAATTAGAGATACAGATCGATATCCTATTTGATATATCTGGTCCCAGCCAAAATCGGGTGTTAAGTCGGTTTTTACTTTCCGGTCTTTTTTCGGAAATGCAATCCAGAAAACTGTTTCAGAATCAATTAAAGCCATCACCGAAACTAAGTTTTTTTGTAATTCGGCTTGATTCTGAACAAAAAGTAATACCCAATCTAAACTATCGTCGGCTGTAAACTCAAAATCATCAAAAAGATTGTTTATTAACACATTATAATTCCCGGGAGCATTCAAAACCAAATGTTTTTTTCCCTTTTTGATGAGCAATTTTTTCTTTATGTCTTCCATGATTTTATACCCCAAAATTTTTTATAATTAAATAGAAAAACTTTGTCAGAAATACTATCTTCCGACAAAGTTTTTTTGATACTCTTACTAATGAATACTATTTCAAATATTTGTTGAGCCAGGAGAAAAACTCACGTTGCCACATAATTCCGTTCTGCGGACGGAGCACAAAATGGTTTTCTTCGGGAAAATAAAGCAATCTGGCATCAACCCCCATTAATCTTGCAGCAGTATATGCTTCCATTGCTTGCGTTTCGGGCACTCTAAAATCTTTTCCTCCTTGAACGATTAAAATTGGAGTATCCCAATTTTTGACAAATTTGTGTGGCGATGAAGCATAACTATTTTTTTCTGTAGGCGCCCAATAAGAACCACCCAAATCCCAGTTTACAAAAAATAGTTCTTCGGTTGAGCCAAACATGCTTTCAAAATTAAATATCCCATCGTGCGCAATAAAAGCTTTAAATCTTTTCTGATGATTTCCTGCTAACCAAAAAATACTTAACCCACCATAGCTAGCTCCTACAGCGCCTAATCGATTCACATCCACATAAGGCTCCTTAGCCACAGCATCAATAGCGCTCAAATAATCCTGCATATTCTGTCCACCATAATCTTTACTAATCTGGTCGTTCCATTCTTGTCCAAAGGTAGGCAAACCACGTCTGTTAGGTGCCACAATAATATAATCATTGGCAGCCATCATCTGAAAATTCCAACGGTACGAAAAAAACTGACTAACTGCCGATTGCGGGCCACCCTGGCAATATAGTAATGTAGGATATTTTCTATTTGGATCAAAATTTGGCGGATAGATAACCCAAGTAAGCATTTGCTCTCCATCGGTTGTTTCAATCCAACGTTTCTCAACGGAACCAAGCTTTATTTTTTCTAAAATAGAATGATTAAGTTTCGAAATCTTGGTCTGAGTGCCATCCAGTAAATTTACCTGATATAATTCCGATGGTTCCGACATAGACATACGCGATGCAATCACAAAATTATCGGCCAATTCGAATGCAGTATAATCATGGTCGCCAACAGTAATTTGTGTAATAAGCGAATCTCTCAAGTTTAAACTGTACAACTGATAGGTGGCATTTATACCACTTATAAAATAAATTTTCTGTCCGTCGGCACTCCAGGCAAAGGATGATGAGCTTTGGTCGAATTTATAAGAATAATCGGTAGTTTTATCTCCGGCAAAATTATAGACTAAAATTCTGTTTTTGTCAGCTTCAAAACCATCTCTTTCCATACTCTCCCAAACAATTTGGGTACCATCGGGCGAGAAAACAGGGCTTCGGTCGTATCCCATCATTCCTTCGCTCAAATTTTTAGTTTTGGCAGCTTCAATATCATAGAGAAAAATATCGGTATTAGTGCTTAATGCCCCTTTTGCGCCTTCCACTTTTTTGCAACTATAGGCTACAAATTTTCCGCACGGACTCCAGTTAATTTCTTCTATTCCGCCATTCGGTTTTGTAGGAGCATCAAAAATTTCGCCTTCCATAATATCTATTGGCTTTGATACTTTTGAATTGCGCAGGCTGTAATTGGCCACAAAAATATGCGAACTAAATTCATCTTCCCATGCGTCCCAATGCCTAAGCATTAAATCGTTGTAAACAATGCCAGATGTTAGCGGCAAATCAGGATGCAAATCGGCAGTATTTTGTCGGGTTTTTACTTCTTGGGTAAATAGTATTTTATCTAATGCAGGCGAATACGCAAAATTTGTAATCGACTCTTTTTCTGTGGTTATCGGAGAAATATTCTGCCCATTTTCTCCCATTTCCCAAATTTGCATAACGCCGTATACCGGAGCCAAAAAGGCCATTTTTTTTCCATCGGGACGCCAAACCACGCCATATTCTCCAAAATGATTATCAGTTAACTGCTTTACATTTCCGTTACTGAGATTAAGTAAATATAGCTCCGATTTACTCTTATTTTGCTCTATACTGTATTCACTTTGAGCATAAACCAAAAATTTGCCATCAGGAGAAAGACTAAAATCACCTAAACGCATTAAACTCCAAAGAATTTCGGGAGTAAGCACTCCTTTTGAAAAATCGGGATTGTTGGTTTTAAAAACTTCGGATTCTTTTTCTGTTTTCTGGGGCGATTTACAGGAATATAAACCTGCCAATAATAGATAAACCCCCAAGATTAAATATTTTTTCATGGATATAAAATTTAATTCGATGTATCGAAGGTAAGCTAAAAATAAGATAATTCAAAAACAAATCGATGGTAAGCGCTTATTCTTTGTCAGAAATTTGGCTTAAATCATTCACGTAGCAAAATTTAGGTTTTTCTGATGGTAATTCCCATAAATGTATAGAGCCACCCTGACAATATTTTGAGTACTCGCAATTTGCACAAATGGTTTTTTTTATCCATTCTCTTTGTCTGAATTTATGAAAACCCTTATCCCAAAGTTGACCAAAATTATCGTTGAGAATATTTCCTTCGTAGAATGAATTATGATTATTGGTGCAACCTGTGATTGTGCCATCGCTTAGAATTGATGCAATGCTTATTCCTGCTCTGCAAAAAAAAGGCTGATTGCGCAGTTTCATATCTTCTTCGAAGGGAAGATAGCCTTCGCAACTCAGATTTAAATCAAGTCCTTTGGTTTTGAATGTTTTTTTGTTTTGGGCAATCCATGTGAGTAATTCTTGTGTTTGACTAAAAGATAATTGGATCTCTGCATTATTTTGGGCACGACCACTAGGAAAAATTCTAAACAAACGCCACGAATTAATTCCTTTACTTAACAATAAGTTAGCTATCTGACTCAATTCGTTTAAATTCTTTGGGTAAACACAAGTAACTGCATCCTTGAATTTAATCTGAGATTTACCTAAAGCATCTAGGGCAATCAATACCTTACGGAATGCAGAAGAACTATTTCGCAAAAAATTATGTGCATGCTCAAGTCCGTCTACACTAAGGGTAAGACTATAAATACCAGCATCTTCAAGTGCTTTCATACGGGTTATGTCGAGCAACATACCATTGGTTACAGTGCCCCACCGCATATTTTTTTGTTTAATATAAGCTCCGATTTTATCCAAATCTTTATGCAATAGCGGCTCGCCTCCGGTAATTACAAAACTAAGTGATGTTCCATAATTTTGGTGCATGTAATCTATTATCCGAAACCAGCTTTCGGTAGTAAGTTCGGCTTTATTCACCGTAGATTTGCAATCCGATCCGCAATGCAGACAGTTTAAATTGCATCTCTGGGTTAGTTCCAGAAAAAGGTATTGTAAACGGTGCTCCGAAATTTCTAATTCCTTATAATATTGATAAATATTTGCCTGAATTTTCCGAAGAAACGACATTATTCAACTCTTAGTTCTAATGTAACGTCGATAGTATCAGTTTTTTCAAAAGGAACTTCAGTTTTAATAAACTCGCCGCCATTATCGGAACCATCAACATCTTCAATCACTATTTTTTCAACTATTTCATTTTCGAAAAGGCCAAAATATGCAATCCCATTTTCATTGGTATAATTTGAAAGGCTATCGGTACCAGGGTTTACAATGCTTACTTTTAATCCTTTAATTGGATTGCCACCATCATCTTTTGCACGAATTAAGCTATTATACATTTCATCAACAGGTACACCATAGCAAGCCGCTAATACAACAGCCATTGTTCCGGTACTTAAAAAAACGAGTAATTTTTTTAAACGTTTCATTGGTCTATATTTTTAGATTAAACACTACTTATTAAAATAATAGACAAAATCCATAACCACAAAACTGATGTGTCCATAATGCAAATTACGAAAAAAAACAAATCATTGCTACATTATTTATTTAGAATTTTTCCGGGTTGAGATATTATTTTGCCGTCGGGCAAAGTGGTTTGCATTTCAGTATTAATATCTATCTGGTTAACAGATGTTATGATAGAGCCATTTTGCGAAGTAATGGAATATCCTTTTCTGAGCAAATTCTCAGGATTTTGCAATTCTACTTTCTTTTCTAAAAATTGTAATTCCTTTTTAGCATTTGACATAAGCAAAAAGAATAAATCTTTAAACTTAGATTGCACTAAATTAAGATTTTGAAGCTTGCTTTTAGTTAATGAAAGGCATTCCTTAGCCAAAGATTTTTCAATCTGCCTAACTTCTATCTTTTGTTGCATTAAAAAATCGGAAACCTTATTTTTTAAACGATTTTCAACTTTCAAAAGGCCATTTTTTTCAATAGAAAGTCTATCATAAGTTCTTCTAAATAGCATTGAATCGTATTTGGCTAAATCCAATCGGGCAAGATGCATTTTAGACTTAATCAAGCTAATTAACTGTTCCTGATATTGAAATACCACTGCTTCGGCATCATTAAATCTATCGATTATGAATTGGGCAACCGCTGTTGGTGTTTTCAGGCGGGTATGCGCTACTAAATCAACCACACTCTCGTCTCTTTCGTGCCCAATTCCAGTGATTACCGGAAGTGGAAAATAGCAAATATTAAGTGCAAGATTATAATCGTCGAAACAACTCAAATCGGATTTAGCGCCTCCACCGCGAATCAAAATTACAGCATCAAACTCCTCTTTCCGATCGTAGATTTCTTCTACTACCCCAATAATAGATTCCGGACAACCTTGACCCTGCAAGAGAGCAGGAAAAAGACATACAGAAATATTAAACTGCTCAATAACATTGGCCATTTGTTTCATAAAATCTTCGTAACCAGCTGCAGTTGCAGATGAAATAACAGCCAACTTTTTGGGCAAATAAGATAAAAATTGTTCTTTATTCAAATCAAATGCACCAGCGTCTTTTAAAGATTGAATGGTTTGCTGTCTTTGGCGGGCCAAATCGCCCATGGTGTAAGTTGGATCTATATCAGAGATAATTAGACTAAAACCATATTGCTCATGAAAATTGGGGGTAACTTTTAGTAAAACTTTTATGCCTTCGGCAAACTCCATTCCTGTAGATTGCTCAAAATAAGTGCGTAATAAATTAAACTGATAAGCCCAAATAACAGCTTTGGATTTGGCCATCAATTTTTGGGTTTTATCCGATTTTTCGGCTAATTCCAAATAGCAATGCCCCGATTTGTGAATATTCATGCTAAAAAGTTCTGCCACAAGCCAAACTGGCTGCGGAAAATAATCAATTATAGCATTTTTTATCAGTTCATTTAGTTCGGAGAGAGTAATAAATGATTGTTTTCCGGACATTATTGCTTCAGCATTTTAAGTTTATATGCCTGTTCTCCTGCCTGAATCCGTAAGAAGTACATTCCGTTAGGCACATTATTCAAACCGCTAAAATCAAGCTTATTATCGTTATCAATGGTTAAATTCCTGGTTTCTAATACTCTACCATTAAGATTTATTACATCAATTTGCACGGTTTTTTGTATAGGAACCTTGCTAAATTTTATTTCAAAATTACCCGTTGAAGGGTTAGGAAAAACAAGAATTTCGCGATTTTGCTCCAAATTTTCAATCTTTGTAGGGTACAGATAGGCCATATAAAAATCAGGAATTCCGTATCCAAGCAAAGAGTCGGGCTTAGTAGACTGACTAGCGTTGTTTTGCATGGCACTAATTAGCTCCATGTTAGAAAGTTCAGGGCGCGCTTGCCATAAGCTCGCTGCCATTCCAGCAATAATTGGTCCAGAAAAAGATGTTCCGCTACTTGTAGAAACCTCTCCTGTAGTAGAAATTACAGTAGAATTGAGTCCCTGAGCAGCCACATTGGGCTTTATGCGGCCATCGGGGGTTGGTCCCATTGAGCTAAAATAGGCATAATATCCATAACGGTCTGTTGCTCCAACAGTTAAAACGCTATCAGCATCGGCCGGAGCTGTAATATACTTCCAGGCGTCGTTTCCTTCGTTTCCGGCGCTAACCACCACTAATATTCCCTTTTGGGCAGCAATATCGGCACCAATGGTCGAAGGCGCAAAATCTCCGTTCATATCGGCATAAGTATGGCTCATGGCGGTATCATCAAAATTACTATACCCTAAAGAGCTATGAATAATATCTGCACCGAGACTATCGGCATGCTCTGCCCCTGCTACCCAGTTAAATTCTTCGATAATATTCTCAGAACCGGCATCTTCTGTTCTGATGAGTATAAAATCGGCTTTAGGTGCAGTGCCTACAAACTTTCCGGGCAAATTTGATGCAATGGTTGATAAAACCTTCATTCCGTGGGAGTCGGCATCCCAACTTGTAGAATCCATATCTACAAAATCTTTGGAACTTAAAATTTGTTTATTTGTCCATAAGCTATCGAATGCTTTTAGCTGGTTGACTTTATAAAATCCTGCATCCATTATTGCCATCAGAACACCTTTGCCATTAAACCCCTCGTTGTGAAGCTTGTTTCCGTTGAGCATTTCTATTTGATTTAGCCCATATCCATAATCGTAGATGTTATTTGCAGAATTTTTCATTTCTACAAATTTATATGTGGGTTCTGTAGACTCCTCTAATTTTTTCTCAACAATTTGGTTCTCCGTTTGGGGTTTGGTTTTAAGAAAATCAACTACAAAATCAAACTTTTTTACTTCGTTCACCAAATTTGCATCCTTTGAATACACCAATATGCCGTTGAGCCATTTACTCGCATAATAAACTTGCAGTCCAAGGGCTTTTACACTATCAATATAATTTTGATTAACAGGCAAATCAAACTCATCTACCGGAATATTATATTTTATTCGTCTATTAATTGCTTTAGGGCTCAAAAACTCCGAAGGCCTTTCGATGCTGTAGGAGCTATTTAACTTATCGCGAAAAGCCACCCAGTATTTGTCGGGAGCAACTTTTGTTTGAGCCAAAACCAATTTTGCAGAAAAAAAGAAAATCAGCAGAAAAAAACTGGCAAAAATATGGAGTCTATACTTCATGACTATTTGTTTTTATTGATAAATTCAAGAGGATTGTTCAGATAATTCATTGGATCTTCGGAAGCCGGAAGCGGTTCGTCGAGATATCTTAATTCTTTGGTTTCTATTTCCTGCGGACTTTTTGCTTCCAGTTCAAGTATTTTCTTTTTCAAACTTTCCATGCTACTATTTAACTTACGAATTTCTTCCACGCTTTTATTCTGTTTCTTAGCACTTTCGTACAATATGGTTTGCGAATTTAATTCATTTGTTAATTTATCGAGCTCAACTTCGATGGGCAATTTCCCCATTGAGTAAACCAGCGTACTTAAAAGCTTTCCGCTTTGGTCGAAAAATTGCCAGGTGCCATCTCTCAAACCATTGTTGTAAGAGCCTTTCATATCGTAGGCATTATTATCATGATACATAATAAAAGGTCCTTGCTTCTGGTTGTTTAGAAATTTTGTTTCCAATCTTTTATTTCCGTTCGGATAGAATTGTCGCCATATACCATTTTTCTTACCAATTTCCCAATCAAGTTCTTCGAGTAATGTTCCATCCAGGTAAAAAACTTTTGCTCTACCATTCTCAAGCCCCATTCTAAAAGAGATTTGAGCAGCAATTGTTTTATCCTGGTAAAAATATGTCCAGATAGAGTCTTTATTAATGCCCCAATAATATCCTGTTGCCAACAACGATGTGTCTTCATTAAAAAGTGATGCTTCGGCAAATCCATTCTCGTAATAGAATAAATAGGCCATGCGTGCGCCATTTTCATGATACCTATAATATTCACCAATCGGTTTTCCGTTATTAAAAACCACATGATAAGCCATATTCCCATTGGGAAAAAACTTAATCCAATGCCCTGTTTTTAAGCCATTTGCGTCTATTAGATTAATATTTTTTAATTCATCGGCAGGAATTTTTGAAAAATCAATGGCCGCCTGATTAGTGCCTTGTAATTGAACAAGCTGTTCTTCGGCAAAAGATTTCTTTAAGTAAAGCATGTATTGATTTGTAGTATCTCCAAAAATTATTGCTACTTGCTCGCAGTAAAACAAACCTTGCTTTTGGTCTCCAGCCAGCATAAGAGAATCGGCCACAAAAGAACTTTTTGTTCGAATATTTGCTAAATCGGATTCGAAATCGAGCCAACATTTTTTTTGTTTATCTCTATTTATTGCCCTGTTAACTGCATTTAAAGAGGCTGTGAGATAAATAAACTGAGCATTTTGCTGAAATTGGATAAAATTTACCTTTGCCTGAAAATAATATGGGTAAGCCGCTGATTTTTCTTTTTTAGCAATTTCATCGGCCTTTTCAACGGCCTTTTGATATTGATTTTTCTCCAGAAGTTTATCTAAAGCTTCATATTTTTGGCATTGTCCAAAAACAAGAGCAGAACCAAGTAAAAAAACTATAAGAACCAGGATATATCTCATAAAATAAAAATTGAACTTACACTTAAAACTATCGAAATAGCAGAATATTGTAAATAATATTGGCCTAAAATTACAAAAAAAAAGCAGTATAGATGTTTTATACTGCTTTCTTTTTTAAATTTCTAATTCTTCGCCATCCTCGTCAAAAAATTTGTAATCGAGAATGGAGTAAGCCCAATCGCTAATAATATAAATTCTTTTTTTGTAGTGCCACATCCATTTTCTTCTGATAGAAATAAATCCTTTGGTGAGATATGCATGAAGATATGGATGAACTTTTAAGATAATCTTGTTTACATTCAGATTTTCCTGAATATAAGTAAGATTATTCTCAATTTCTTTAGAAAGCAAAATACTGGGCGATATTTTGCCTGTACCTTTACATGTAGGACAGCTTTCGCTCGTTTCGATATTCAACTCTGGTCTGACTCTTTGACGGGTAATTTGCATTAACCCAAACTTACTCAAAGGCAAAATGTTATGCTTGGTTCTATCCACAGCCATCACCTTCTTTACATGCTCAAAAAGCGCAATTTTGTTTTCGGTGTTGTGCATATCGATAAAATCGACAACAATAATGCCCCCCATGTCCCTCAACCTTAGTTGACGTGCAATTTCTTCTGCGGCAGCAATGTTTACTTCCAAGGCATTGGTTTCCTGATCGTGAGAATTTTTAGTTCTGTTTCCGCTGTTCACATCAATCACATGCAGCGCTTCGGTGTGTTCGATAATCAGATAAGCACCATTTTTAAATGTAACGGTTTTACCAAAAAGAGTTTTAATCTGCTTGGTAATACCAAATTGCTCAAAAATAGGAGCTCTTCCCTGATATAGTTTTACAATTTTTTGTAGTTCCGGAGAGATTGCCACAATATAGTCTCTTATTTCGTGGTATACAGCCTCTTGACTAACATAAATACTGGAAAAAGAATTATTGAGCACATCTCTAAGCATGGCCGAGGCTCTGTCGAGTTCGCCTAGTACCAAACGGGGTGGCTTTGCATTAGATAAATTTTTGGCCACGTGTTCCCATTTTTCAACCAGCTCTCTGAGTTCAGAATCCAGGGCAGCAACTCGTCTGTTTTTAGCCACTGTTCGAACAATAACACCATAATTTGCAGGCTTAATGCTTTGTATAAGACTTCTTAGTCTTTCCCTTTCCTCTTTACCTTTAATTTTCTGCGAAACAGAAACTTTATCTGAAAAAGGAAGCAACACCAGATTTCTACCTGCAATAGAAATTTCAGAACTAATTCTAGGGCCTTTAGTTGAAATAGGTTCTTTAGCAACTTGCACAAGCACAGATTGCCCTTCTTTTAAAACATCTTGGATTTTTCCTTTCTTGTCGATATCAGGAAAAATTTTGGCGTTGTCTAAAGATATAGCATCTAAGCTAGTTGCAATAGCACGAGAAACATAATCACTTAACGAACGAAACTGGGGACCTAAATCCAAATAATGCAAGAATGCGTCTTTTTCGTATCCAACATCCACGAAAGCGGCATTTAATCCGCTCATAATTTTACGCACCTTTCCCAAATAGATATCTCCAACTGAAAAACGACTATTCGTCTTCTCTTTACTAAGCTCAACAAGTTGTTTATCTTCGAGCAAAGCAAAGGTTATTTCAGAGGGAGAAACATCAATTACCAGTTCGTTATTCACATAACCTCCTTATAGATAAAAGATTATTACTAGAGTTAAAGTAGCAAACCAAAAAGAGCCACGAAGGCCCTTTTTTGGTATAAGTTACTTTATTTCTTTTTCTTGTGTCTGTTTTTTCTCAGACGCTTCTTTCTCTTGTGAGTTGCCATTTTATGGCGTTTTCTTTTTTTACCACTCGGCATTTTTTAATCCTCCTAATTAGTTCTTAACTTGGTCTTTTACCTTAATAACAAATGTTTTGGCAGGTTTAAAAGCCGGAATAAAATGCTCGGGAATCACAATTGTGGTATTCTTCGAAATGTTACGAGCCGTTTTTTGCGCTCTTTTCTTCACAATAAAGCTACCAAAACCTCTTAAATATACATTCTCATTGTTTGTTAATGAGGCTTTTACTGCATCCATGAATGCTTCTACTGTTTTCTGCACGGTTATTTTCTCTATACCTGTGCTTTTTGAAATTTCGTTTACGATATCTGCTTTTGTCATCGCTTAAAAACGTTTAGTTATCAATTAATTACAATTCAATTCGGATTGCAAAGATAATAGAATTATTGAACTTTGAAAAATTATTCTAAAATAATTTCACTGAAATTGACTGATTTTTTTTTATTTAGAATTTCTTTCGCTTTTTTTGTGCTTTTATTATTACTTAATAGCTTGCCAACAAATGAGTTCGAATAATACTTTCTCATTAGAATTAATCAACTGGTATTCAATAAATAAACGTGATTTACCTTGGCGAAACACGAATAATGCTTATTTTATATGGCTTTCGGAGATTATTCTCCAGCAAACACGTGTAGAGCAAGGACTACAATACTATCTGAGATTTATTGAACGATTTCCTACAATTAAGCAACTTGCCGATGCATCAGAAGATGAAGTTTTAAAACTTTGGGAAGGCTTAGGATATTATTCACGGGCCAGAAACTTGCATTTTGCTGCCAACCAAATTGTAGAGCTTAATAATGGTGTTTTCCCGTCTGATTTTGATAATATTCTAAAGCTTAAAGGGGTTGGAAAATACACTGCTTCGGCGATTGCTTCTTTTGCCTTTGCGTTGCCTTATCCAACCATAGATGGAAATGTTTATAGGGTGCTTTCGCGATTATTTACAGAATCAACTCCCATAAATTCGAGTTCAGCTCCAAAAATTTTTGAAACCTTGGTAATGGTATATTTTAATAAACAAAAACCTGCCGAATTTAATCAAGCAATGATGGAATTTGGGGCACTTATTTGTACTCCTGCAAATCCGAAATGCCCGGATTGCCCGCTTAGAAACTATTGCATGGCTTTCGAAACCAAATCCGTGTCAAATTTTCCAGTAAAAGTTAAAGCCGCAAAAAGTCTGGAATTATTCTTTTATTTTTTGGTTATTAATCAAAATGAGCTTTTTTTTATTGAGCAGCGAAAGAATAATGGTATATGGAAAAAACTTTACCAGTTTCCGCTCATTGAAAAAGATATTGCTTTAAATTTGAATGAAATTGAACTCGAAATTGCGCATTTTTTTAAGTCTAATCGTTTCAAAATTAATAAAATACATCCGAGCTTTGTACATTTACTTACACACAGAAAACTAAATATCACGATTATTGAAATTGGCTCAAACGATAAATCGCTAATAGATAAGTATTTGATGGGTGATAAAAATACATTAACATCTTTATCTTTTCCCATAGCTTTGCGAAATTATATCGACAGAGTAATTCTGAAATAATAGGGTTTGTATATTTTAAAATTGTATTTATAAATCAATGTCGTTTAGTTAGGCTCTGCTGAAAAATATATAATTATTATTAAATCAATATTATAAATCAAATATTTGA